>DASSAY010000203.1:0-9418 GCA_035699185.1 Balneolaceae bacterium
CTACCTGATTGAAAACTACAGCATCAAGTACGTTCCGTCAATGACCAGCCTTACGCTGCTGGATTCGTTCACCCCGGGCGAAGGCAAAAAACTGCTGGCTGTGGCGGGATCTCAATTTTCACCCGAATTAGGTTCCTCGCCCAAGCATCCGCTGGCAGCACTGCCATCCACCCTCATTGAGGTTGATTCGATTGCCTCTCATTTTAAGCAATCTTCTGTTTTAACGAATCGCGAGGTTTCTGAAGGAACGGTTAAAAAACTTCTCAACCGGAATAATTACCGGTTTATACACTTCGCTACCCACGGGATGATTGATGAAGAACGTCCCTGGCGTAGCGGCTTGGCTCTTTCTATAAAGGGCAAACTAACGGCCTCCTCAAAAGAAGACGGCATGCTTCGAAGTGCTGAGATCTTTGGTTTGCGGCTGAATACCGAAATGGTGGTGCTTAGCGCTTGCAATACAGGGCTGGGTGAAGTGGTGAGTGGTGAAGGCATTTTAGGCATGCAGCGCGCGTTCTTTTTTGCGGGTGCGTCTACGGTAGTAGTGAGCCTCTGGAATGTGTATGACCGTTCCACGGCTTTCTTAATGAATCGCTTTTATGATTTTGCCCTGAAAAATACCGATGACGTAGAATGGGTAGACAACCTGCTGCGATGGGTGGGCTGGGATGAATCAGTTCCCTTTGGACAAAAAGCCGCGGCCATGAGAAAGGCCAAGCTGGAAATGATTAACCATCCGCTCTACCATCACCCGGTTTATTGGGCACCGTTTATTGTGGTGGGCAGATAAAGGAGACAAGGAGACCGGAGGCAAGGAGAGCGATTTTCCTTTCCTCCGGCTTCCCTACTCCGGTTTCCGTCAATCTGCTTTGGTGATTTCTATAAATTCCCGGTTATCAACCGTTGGCGGATTTTCGGTGTTTGCCACGAGTACCGCTGTTCCGTAAATGGTGCGAACAATGTCAGCCATTTTATCGAAACGGATTTTTTGAATTTCATCCGAAGGCCGGTGATAATCTTCGTGGACACCCGTAAAGAAGAAGACGAACGGAATGCCCAGTCGTCCGAAATTCCAGTGATCACTGCGGCGGTAAAACTGGTTAGGGTCCTGCAAATCGTTGTATCTCGGGCTTAGTTCAACCTGCCCCGTTTTGGCGTTGGCCACGTGCAACAGGCTGTCCAGTTCTGAGGAGATAATTTTTCCCCCGATAACGTAAACATATTCTTCAACACCCATTTTTTCGTGCTTTTTATCGATACGCCCGATCATATCCGTGTTGAGGTCGGCCACAGTTTTTTCGATGGGGAATACCGGGTGATCGGAGTAGTAACGAGAACCGAGAAGGCCCTTTTCTTCGCCCGAAACGTGCAGGAACAGGATGCTCCGCTTGGGCATCACCCCGTTTTCTTTGGCCACCGAAAAGGCATGCGCCACGTTTAAAAGCCCTACTGTTCCGCTGCCATCGTCATCCGCGCCGTTATAAATGCGATCGCCGGTGGAGTCGGGCGCGCTGATTCCCACATGATCGTAATGCGAGGTCAGGATTACGACTTCATCTTTAAGCATGGGGTCGGCTCCTTCAAAGAAGGCCAGCACATTTTTGCTCTGAAATGAAGTCTCCTTAGAATAGGGAATCTGCGTGAGGGCGTAACCTAATTTTTGGGGTGCAAAATCTGAAATATTTTGAGTGAGCTCTTTCCGGAATGATTCAAGAGCTGCCGCGTCTTCAAGTCCCAGCAGTTGGGCGGCCATTTCGGGACTTACTAAATTATACCCTTTGCTGAATCCCCGCGAGCCTGATCCGTCGTCAAGATAAGCGAGGCGCATGTTGCTATATTCTCCGAAGCTCATAGCCGCTTCTTTGGCGGATTTTTCAAACTCTTCCCGGCTCATATCCGAAATGAGCAGGATTCCTTCAGCCCCGCTTTGGAAAATAGCACCGATGCGGGCACGGGCGCCAACCGAAGGGGTGATGAGCGTGTCGCCGTTTACCACGTGGGGAATCTTCTGAAAAACCATCACCCATTTGCCTGAAAGATCAACTCCTTTGAGGTGAGCGACATCGTGGGCGGGATCGTTAACGCCGAATCCGGCAAAAACGATGGGCGCTTGCAGCGTATCGGTGCCGCCAAAAGCGCGGATATATTTAGCGGTTGAATTTTCGGAGGCTACCGAGCGGCTGATGCGTGTCTTTTCTCCATTTTCTAAAGCAAAAGTTTGAAAAACAATGCTGTCGGTAACGGTGGCGTTCAGTTTAAAATGCTGAAAATAGGTACCATTGTCGCCTACCGGTTCCAAGCCCATTTTGCGGTACTGATTGGCAAGATATTCAGCGGCCATTTTGATGCCTTCGGTACCCGTTTCACGGCCCATCATTGAATCATCAGCTATCACCGAGAGATGTTTTCTCAGGTAATCGGGGGTGATTTCATCCTGATACGAAAGCAGGGCTTCGGTATCGGTGGTGGGTTCGGTGGTTTTCTGGGTTGATTGTTGGCTTCCCGTGCAGCTCACCATGACGGCCAAAAGCACGAAGAAAAGTGGTTTTAAGTTTAGGTTTTTCATGAATTATGTTAGTTGGTTTTGACTAAAGATTTAGTAGTGTTGAATTATTTGACAAAAAATAACTGCTGACTTGTCATCCCGATGCCCCCGCATTTTGGGGAAGAGGGATCTCAAATGTAATAAAAACAGATGCCCGGATTAAAGTGCTGTATCAAGGTTTGAGATCCCTCACATGCGTTCGGGATGACACTATGCAGAGGAAGTTATTTGAGAATTCGAAACGTCATTATGCATCAATAATTTCATCCAGGGCTTTTAAATCAAGGTAAAATTTTGTGGGGCTTCCGTTCTCAACATACAAATTAATGCGGCCTTCTTTCAACATTTCCAAGATAGCTAAAAAAGTAACGACAATTTTAGCACGGGTTTTCAATTGCTCACAAAAAACGAGAAATGCCGTTCGTCCCCGTTTTTGCAAGACCTTCAATACGTACTCTTCCTGCTCTTCAATGGTGTACTGTTCATCCTCCACATGGTGAATCGATTTCTGCTTTTTCACGTCCATCAGCACCGTTTTAAAGGCTGCCATCAAATCAAACATGGTCACATCGTGCAATGCTTCACCCGATACCTGCCCGGATTGTTTTTCAACTTCATCCGCTTTATGGTAGCCGCGGTAATGACTTTTTTGGGCTTCTTCTTCGAGCGGACCCATTTTCTCGGCCATTTCTTTATACCGCTTGTACTCCAGCAGGCGCTGTACCAGTTCGTAGCGCGGGTCGTGCTCATCGAGCTCATCATCCGAAACTTCCTGCGGCAGCATCATCTTGGCTTTGATAGACATCAACATGCTGGCCATCAAAATAAATTCGCTGGCTACGTCGAGATCCAGTTCTTCCATCAGCGAAATATATTCCAGAAACTGTTTGGTGATGTATGAAATGGGAATATCGTATATTTCGAGCTCATCTCTTTTGATGAAAAAGAGCAACAGATCGAGCGGGCCTTCAAAATTTTTCAGTTGAACTCGGTACATACTGCCTTTAAAGCCTTTTAACCGAAGATGATGGTTTTAATTTTGATTAAAAAGTACTATTTCCCTTATATAGTATCAAAATTTTAAATTTTAATACTGTTGTTTATTATTATTTTACGTTTCGTACGTTTTTGGCTTCACACTACAGGCGCTTAATTATAAGTTATGGAATACTCTGAGCTACCTTCTGCCCTTAGAGCCGATGATACCGACAGGGTGAATGAACTGGTAAAAGGCCTTTATCCCCGGCTTTTGGCATTTCTGCGTATCCACATGAATGCTAACAAGGCTGATGCAGAAGATTGTGCTCATAATACGCTTATTTTGGCCATGGAAGCTATAAAAGAAGGCCAGCTGAGAGATCAAGAACGCGTAATCACCTACATCTTGTCGATTGCCCGTAATGATTATTTAAAGTTACAGCGAGATCAAAGAGAAAAATATCTTGAAGAACTTTCTTCTGATTATGAACAATATGTGCCGCCTGATCAATTACAATCTTTATTTGATAAGGAACAAGAGCGGCTGCTTGAAGGATGCCTGAATCAGCTTGAAGAAAAGTATCAACGGTTTATGCAATACTGGTTTGATCACCCCGATGATAGTGCAGAAAGTGTGGCCGATGAATTTGGAATCAGTATAAATAGCGTCTGGACTCGTAAGCACCGGCTTATAAAGCGGCTAAATGAGTGCTATCGAAAAAAAATTAAATTTTAATGTAAGGAATTGCTTTCTCATGGATCTTACTAACAGGAGATACTCATTTTTAAAGAAAAAGCATTACTTATCATTTAAACAGGAGAATATATTATGAAGAACATTTTGAGAGATTTAGCACTGGAAAAACGAATAGATGCCTATGTTAAAGGGCAACTGGATGAAGAACAGGCTCACCAACTTTGGGAAGACCTTCTAAAGCATCCCGGTTATATCGAATTATTGGAAACAGAACTGGGGTTGAAAGCTATGCTGGAAAATCAGGGCGCAACGGAAAGGCCGAAATCATCGGTAAAAGAGATTATCCTTTATCAACTCCAAGCTTCCCGGAAGTGGGTAGCAGCAGCTGTGATCGTTATCACAACAATTGTAGGCATGAATCTGATGGGGCCGGAAAACAGCCACTCAACTCAGGGTTTAGCTCTCGCAGAGATCAATTTAAGACAGCAACTAATAACCGCACCGGTAACGCGATCACAAAATGCTCATATCACCGGCGCCGATTCATTGTTGAATCTCGGTTTTAAAGCTGCAATTCAGGGAGATGTTGACGGGGCGCTTCAATTATATAATGAGGTGGTTACCAAATTTGGCGATGATCCAGCGGCCGTTCGGGCACTTCTTAACATTGGAATGATTCATTACAATACCGGTTATTTTATGAAAGCCATTTCTTCGTTTAAAGAAGTCATAGAAAAGGTATCGGAGCAACCTATTGCTGAAGAAAAGGCCTATTGGTATTTAGGAAATGCTTATATCATTCAAGATAAGTTCATATTGGCACGGGATGCTATCCAAAAGGCCTATGACATGGATGGCATTTTTAACCGTCCTTCCGCTAATCTGTTGGAGAGCTTAGATAAAAAATTGGCGAACCAGGAATGAAGCAAGAGTAGCTTTAACGTCATCAAGTTTTAGGAGGCAAACATTTCCTGGAGAAGATTCAGTACTTTCGTTTGAGAAGGAGAGCTAATCGTTCCAAGCTTTTTTGCGAGTCGCTGTTTGTCCACCGTTCGAATTTGATCTAAGACCACTTGGCCCCGCTTTTTTTTAAAGGTAGTTGTTACCCGAGAAGGGTAATTTCTTATGGTTGAAGTCATAGGCGCAATAATGACGGTTCGAATATGCCGATTCATTTCATTAGGAGAGATGATAACACAAGGTCTTGTTTTTTTAATTTCTGAGCCTTTCGCGGGATCAAGAGAAACAAGATATACATCAAACCGGCTAATAGGCTTTCTGTCTACCATGTCCACTCAGTTTCATCCCATTCGTCGGGGCGCTGAATTTCTTCCTGATCAAGTAACTGATCATCGTTTTCTTGGGCCATTTCTTCAAAAGAGCGATCCCAATTTTTACGGGTTTGTTCGGCGGGCCGCAGCACGATTTCATTGTCTTTTAAAATCATTTCGATTTCTTCGGAAAGTCCGCTTTCTTCAATGAGCGGCTTTGGAATCCGAATACCCTGGGAATTACCTATACGAATAAGTTTTGTTTTCATAGCGGCAAGATTTTAAATAAAATATATGTAATTACAATATAAGTACTAAATCAACGGCAAAAAAGGGATCTTGGTGCGTTATCTAACATTCATCTTTATTTAGAAGTTTTTGAACCTACTTTACCAAATCTGCCTCAACTGCATCAACCTCAATCATTGTATCGGGTTTTTCTTCCGTTTCACTTTTAAGGTAGGTATTGAACCAGCGCATCATACGGATATTATAATCAAGGCGCGCTGTCGCGTTCCGGTTTCCATGGCCTTCACCCGGGTATAGCACAAGCCGGACAGGAGTATCGGTGCGGACTTTAATATGGCGATAAAGCTCATAAGACTGGCTCGGAAATACGCGGGTATCTTCTTTTCCCGCTAAAATAAGCAGTGGCGTTTCGGCTTGCCCCGCCCAATAAACGGGACTTCTTTTCAGGAAAAATTCATAATCTTCCCAAACCCGTTTTCGGGCATGAACCAGATATAGCTCCTGTGGGATATCACTCGTACCCCATTTTGAGAGGTTATTACTGATGCCTACAAACATCACGCCCGCCGCAAAACGATCGGTGTAACGCGTGGCAAACCATCCGGTAGCATAGCCTCCGTATGAACCGCCGGTAACCCCTACTTTTGCGGAATCAACAACTCCCACTTCAATCAGGCCATCAATTCCGGCAAGAATGTCGTCAAACTCAGCCCCGCCCGGGTCGCCCTGGCTGCTTTTGGCAAAAACTTCACCCCGGCCCGTGCTGCCACGATAATTGGGATAAAAAACAAAGTATCCCTGCGCCGCCCCAACTTGTCCCGGCTCGAAGTAAGATGTTAACCAGCCATTATCATAATGACTCTCCGGTCCGCCGTGTACCACGGTAATCAAGGGATATTTTTGCCCTTTCTGGAAGTTAACCGGGTAAATAAGCATGCCCTGCAACACTGTTTCATCATTCGCCTTCCAGCTGACCACCTCCTGCCTTCCAAAAGCAAGAGAATCGAGCCAGGGATTGCTGTAGGTGAGGCGCGAAAGCGCGTTTGATTCTGTTAATCGATACAATTCATTGGGATGAGCCGGCGTATTAGCCTTAATAATAATCGTCCCGTCTTTCGCTTTTTCAAAGTTCGTTAAGTTAGGGCCTCCTTTTCCAATAATGGTTTGCATACCGCTTCCGTCAGCGTTGATGCTGCCGTAAACCGACCATACGCCCTTGCTGGCAAGGTAGTTAAGGGTATTTTTGTCTGTCCACTGAATTTGCTCGAACATGCCTTTAAAATTGGGCTTCAGCTGCACAGGCTCTCCGCCAAGGGCCGAAACGATAAAAAGCCGTCCGGCAATGGGATCATAAATATCAGCCCCGGCAAGCATTGCCAGTTTCGTTCCGTCCGGACTCCAGGCAATCTGCCCCAGTTTTCCTTCATGCTTCACCCGGCCCAGCACACTTTGCCCATAATGATCTACGATGACCACCTGCTGGCGCATATAATAATCATCAATTAAAGGGGTAGGCGCAATGGCAATAGCAAGTTTGCTGCCATCGGGGCTCCAGTGCATCTGGTAAATCGAGCCTTCTAATTGTACCCGGTACGGCCGTTGTCCTTCTTGTGCCAAATTGGCGATAAAGCCGCGCCGCTGGATCAGATTTTCCTCATAAACAAGCGGTTCATAAGGCAGAATTGATTCCTCCTGCTTATGCGTATCCGGAGCCATAAAAGCCAAATGGTTACCATCGGGAGCCCAATCGTAATCCACAATGGACGTTGGGAAGTCAAATATTTTTCGGGCCTCACCTCCCTTTAAAGAAATTTCGAAAAGTGCTATAGGGTGATCTACTGACCGCCGGGATAAAAAAGTGATGGATTTATGGCCGGGACGAAAAGCGATTTCGCGCACATTCATACTGGTCACAAATGGGATGTAACTTCCGCTTTCAAGATCGATAAGGTATAAATCGTAGGTTGCGGGCTTATTTTTTTCTAACGGATTGGCCTGAACACGCAGCGTATAAACGACTTTATCACCCGAAGGAGACAGCGCGATTTCACGGACTTGCTCAATCTTTGCTACATGCAGAGGCGTCATTCCTTGCGGATTGGATTGAGCGAATAATGAGGCCGGTAAAAGAAAGATGAAGGCCGAAAAGATGATTTTTTCAAAGCTGAAACTCATAATGGCGTTTATTTCTTAGATTAAGGCAACAAATAACTAACATCCCTGAAGGTGTAGAATGCATGATGAAAGAATGCTAACGGGTCTGTAGTCTTTTTATCGTACTTTTAATTGGCTTAACATACCAAAAACTTGACCATAAATCATTTTGTATGAAAAATTTTAATCTAATTATATGGTTCCTGCTGATGCAAACGTCTCGTTCGTGCCCTTAAGCTAAGTCTTGATACCGCTTGCTATTAGCAAACTTCACCAGCGAAAGCATAATTGGCACTTCTATCAACACACCTACAACGGTGACGAGGGCTGCTCCGGAGTTCAAACCAAAAAGAGAAATGGCCACAGCAACAGCCAGTTCAAAAAAATTGCTGGCGCCAATCATCGAACCGGGTGCGCAAACGCGATAAGGCAGATTAATCGACTTGCCGCCGTACCAGGCAATCGCAAAAATAAAGTAGGTTTGAATGATCAATGGAATGGCAATAAGCAGAATATTTATTGGCTCGGCAAGAATCTGTTCACCCTGATAAGCAAACAGAAGAATCAATGTTATTAACAGGGCGGAGACCGAAACGGGCTTAAACTTTGGCAGTAATTTTTGCGCGTACCATTCCTCACCCTTTTTTCTTACCAGCAAAAGATGAGTAAAGTAGCCCGCAACGAGCGGAATAACCACAAAAGTAATCACCGATGCGATAAGCGTATTATAAGGAATAGCAATTCCCGTGATGCCAAGCAGCAGGCCTACCAGCGGGATGAAAGCAACCAGAATGATTAAATCATTCGTCGAAACCGTTACAAGCGTATAGTTTGGATCTCCATCAGATAAGTAGCTCCATACAAAAACCATCGCGGTACATGGAGCCGCCCCGAGTAAAATTGCTCCCGCAATATATTGCTCAGCCAATTCCGGTTGAATAAAAGCTGAAAATATATGATCAAAGAAAACCCACGCAAAGAAGGTCATCGAAAAAGGTTTAACTAACCAGTTAATTACTACCGTCCAAATTACTCCTTTTGGTGCTTCGCCCACTTCTTTCAATGATTCGAAATCAATTTGCAGCATCATCGGATAAATCATCGCCCAGATAAGGATGGCGACTGGAATGTTCACCTGATAAAATGTAAATTGGCTGAGTACCTGAATGCTGTCGCCGAATAAAGCTCCCAGTCCAATTCCGGCGACAATACAAATCAATACCCAAACGGTTAAATATTTCTCGAAAAAGCCAATGTTGTTAGAGTCTGTAGATTCTGACATAAGTATTTGTAACCCCAAGCGCCTGCCTGGGAAAATTATCTTTTTATTTAAAAATTTGCTGATTGACCCGTTTTGGGGGGAAGAGGGATCTCAGATGCAATAAAGGCAGATGCCAAGATTAAGGATAAAAGTGGTACCAGCGATTGAGATCCCTCACATTCGTTCGGGATGACAAACCAGCTTTTCGCAGGTTCCTAATAAGCTCCCCGAAGCATATCTGCGAAAGCATTAGGCAACGGGCT
>DASSAY010000204.1:0-5720 GCA_035699185.1 Balneolaceae bacterium
CCGAGCAGAAACTCATCACCCGCAAAAAGAGAATACCGTTCTTTATTCTTTTTTTGAATGCTGATAGATGAAATTACTGCCGGAAGTTCCGGTTCTATGTCATCAGCCATCACTAATCCTGAATTTATAAAAAAACATAACAAAAAGATTTAATACAAGAGTAGGCAGTAGCAGTGGCAGGTGGCAGATCTCCTTTAGAAAATTCAATTATATGTATTAGTGAGAGCAGGACTAATTCAATTTTGAGCTTTTTCTTTGGTTTCTGATCACTGCCTCCCGCCTCCTGCCACTGCCTACTTAATTGCACTGTTTTAATGCTTTAAATTCTGGAATTTGTTGCTAACTGTCACTATCAGCTTTTTCCGCTTCCTGCTCGCCGTTGGTTTTGGCCTTATCCTGGTGCTCGGGATTCAATTCAGCCCGAACTCTTGCCGCGATTTTTTCGGTAAGCTTGGAATCGGCTTCCAAAAATTCGATCGCATTGTCGCTCCCCTGTCCGATGGGCTCGCCATCGTAGCGATACCAGCTTCCGCGCTTTTCGATGATGTCAAATTCAACGGCTAAGTCTAAAATTTCGGCCATTCGTGAGATGCCTTTTCCATAAATGATATTGAATTCAACCACTTTGAAAGGCGGCGCCACTTTATTTTTCACGATTTTCACCTTAGTGCGATTTCCCACCGTGTCTCCGCCTTGCTTGAGGGAACCGATTCGACGAATATCCATACGGACCGACGAATAAAATTTGAGGGCACGTCCGCCGGAAGTAGTTTCGGGATTTCCAAACATCACCCCGATTTTTTCACGAATTTGGTTGATGAAAATAACCGAAGTATGCGTTTTGTTGATAATACCGGTGATTTTACGCATTGCCTGCGACATCAACCGTGCTTGCAGGCCCATGTGTGAATCGCCCATTTCGCCTTCAAGTTCAGCACGTGGAACGAGAGCGGCTACGGAGTCAACTACGATCACATCGAGGGCGGCGGAACGGATGAGGGTTTCAGTAATTTCCAGTGCTTGCTCGCCACTGTCGGGCTGCGAAACCAGCAGTTCATCAGTATTGATACCCAAATTTTTGGCGTACCGGGGATCAAAAGCGTGCTCGGCATCGATAAAGGCTGCATATCCGCCGGCTTTTTGAGCCTCGGCAATGATGTGAAGAGACAGCGTTGTTTTACCACTTGCTTCGGGACCGTAAATTTCGGTAACGCGTCCCCGGGGAACGCCGCCAATGCCCAAAGCAGAATCTACCATCATCGAACCTGTGGAAATAAAGGGTACATTTTGGGTTGCTTCATCACCCAGACGCATGATGGTGCCTTTGCCGTGTTGCTTTTCTATCTGGCCGATGGCCATTTCCAGTGCTTTGCCGCGATCGTTATTCTCAGACATAATAAATGATTTTTACTTTTTTAATTTTCACCGACAATATATCAATAAAAATGACAACATAGTGTCAGGGTGTTTTAGAGGTATTGAATTAGAATCCTGTTATTGTCATCCTGAATTTATTTTCAGGATCTATAGCAACAATTTCATTAACAGCATAAGATGCTGAAACAAGTTCAGCATGACAATCTTTATTCCTTAGCGATGCTTAGTGCCATAGCTGTTGCACAAAGTTGCGCGAAGAAGCACTAAGATTCACAAAGGTTTTATAGTATGATCCACGAGAAAGCAAATCCTTACAAAGTTTTTTTAGGGCTTTAGCTGATGCACCGCTTCGGCCAGTTTTTCGATGGCCTGTTCAATCTGTTCGGTGGTGATGTAAGGCGCCGGGCCTATTCGTAAAATATCAGCCCGTGCATCGGTGAAAACGTCTTTTTCAAGCAGTTTGGCGCGTAGGCTTCGTGCGAAGGGTGATCGAAGGGCCAGAAATCCGCCATTTTGCTCAAGTGGACGATTATGCCGCAGTTTGACGATCTCGGGATCAAAATCCTGCTCTAAAAACAGCTTTTTAAGCAGCTTCACCTGACTGAGATACTGCTCCCGCAAAACGGAAGGCGTCAATCCCTGCTCTTCAAAAAATTGTACCACTTTAGCCGCCCGAAATTGAGAGGCGGGATCATAAGTGCCGCTGGCAAAACGCTGGTTGCCGTCATCGTACGCAACCCGTTCATCATCCTGCGGCTTATCCAAAGTGCTGAATGAAGCGAACCAGCCCGTAACTACAGGACGCAATTCACAATCTTTTGGAAAACGCAGAAAGCAATTTCCTTCACCCCATTGCAGGTACTTATAGCCGCCAACTAAAAAATAGCAATCTTCAAGTCCCGCTTCTTTAAGAGAAAGCGGAACAACGTTGGTGCCGTGATAATCATCAACCAATAAAGGCACATTTTGATTACGAGCCACTTCAGCAATTTCAGTGAGATGTTGATTCACAATGCCGCTCTCAAAATAAACGCGGGAGAGCATGATAGCTGCGGTTTGATCATCAATTTGAGCGGCGATGTTTGATGCAATTCCATTCGAATAGGCATCCACAGCAACGATTTCAAGTCCTTCTTCGCTTAGCCTTTGAAGCTGTCGCCTCAGGGAGTGAAACTCGCTGGTGGTGGTGATGATTTTTGGCTTAGTTTTCAAATCAAAACTCGAAAGCCACGCCACCAGCAGTTGATGCGTGTTTTGGCCGAGGGTGTACAAACCGTCGGCATCATCATAATAATTCCGCAAATAGTTGCGCAGTACGTTGGCCTTTTCGGAAGCAACCTCCCATTTGTTATCAACAAGGGATGCAGTGGTTAAAAATGATTCTTTAAGCCCTTCGAGCGCCACATCGGGCCAGGCCTGATGGGAGTGCCCCGTGAAAAGCAGGCGATTAGCGACATTGAAGTATTGGTAATGAACCTGAAGCTTTTTGGCCAACGTATCGATTTCATTCATATCTTTATCTTTAAATTCGAAGCACTAATGACCAAAACTCTAAACAAAAACGTTTCGAATTTTGGTCATTCGGATTTTGGATTTTTTAAATCTCCGATCTAACCTCCCATAAATCGGGAAAGATTCGTTTGTGGAGGGTGCTTTTCAAGTAATCAACACCACTTGAGCCGCCTGTTCCGGCCTTATCACCGATGGTTCGTTCCACCATTTTTACGTGCCGGTAGCGCCATTCCTGCAAGCCTTCATCAAAATCGATAAGCAGTTCGCAAAGCATAGCGGTTTCAGGGTCGTTTTTCAAGATATCAACCAGAATCTTCTGGTTTTTTTCTGATGGTCCATATACCAAAGCACCTTCATTCTCCCGCTCAGGCATCTCCGCATCATACCCTTTTTGCTGCAAATACAAGCAGAAACACTCCCAGATTGTGAGCTCTTCCATTCGTGATTTCATGCGCTCAATATTTTCCGGCTCATCCGCATAAGCTTTAAAAACGTGAGTGGAATGATGTCCGCACAAAATCTCCACTTCCCGGAACTGCACCGATTGAAATCCGCTTGCTTCATCCAGAAATCCCCGGAAGCTGTTGAATTCGAGCGGCGTCATCGTTTCCAGGATATCAAGCTGGGCGACCATGGTTTTAAGAATGGTTAATATGCGGTTCATCGTCTTAGCCGCACCCCAGGTTCGTCCCGCTTTCAAATCATTCCGCAATTTGCCAAACTCATGCAAAATCTGCTTAAACCAAAGTTCATAAGTTTGATGAATGATGATGAACAGCATTTCATCATGCTCCCCCGGCTCTGATTTGAGTTGCTGGAGATCGAGCAGTTCATCAATTTTTAAGTAATTTCCGTAGGTAAGTTTCATGTTTGTTTTTGATAATCTATAAAAGCAATTGATATTTTTCTAAGGTGTCATCCCGAACGAATGTGAGGATCTCAAGCCCTGGATTTCTCGGCATGACATAAGCAGAGAACGTAACTCTCAACTGCTTATGTTTTACAACATCATATTATGATGGATAATAATCAGAATTTCGCGTAGTCTCTATTTTCATTCTGTTTTTGCAGGATGTTAAGAAAATTGATTAGATTTGGCATCTAAAAAACAAAGATATTTTATGAGCATTTTAATTGCAGACAGCGGCGCTACGAAAACCGAATGGTGCTTAAAATCGGGTGAAGCAACCCAGATTTTTCAAACCGAAGGATTGAACCCCTATTATCACACATCAGAAAGTGTAACAAAGGTAATCCGCGAAAAATTACAGCCAAATCTGGCGGACGCAACAATTGACAGCATCTTTTTTTATGGGGCAGGATGCGACAGCCGGGAGAAGGAGCAGGTGATTCAGAACGCGCTTCAAAAGAGCTTTACGGATGCTCAAATTGATGTATATCACGATTTACTGGCGGCGGCACGTGCGTGTTTTCATGGTGAAGCCGGTATCGCCTGTATTTTAGGCACCGGGTCAAATTCGTGTCTTTATGACGGCACCAAAATTGTTGAGCACATCCCTTCGCTGGCTTTTATTTTGGGTGATGAGGGAAGTGCAGGCTATTTCGGTAAGCAGCTCATCAACAAATATTTTCGCTACGAACTGCCTGATGATTTAAAGGCAGACCTGGAAAAAAATTATAATATGTCTCTGAGCCATATTACTCAAGGGTTGTACGATGGCGACCAGAAAAGTCGCTTCATCGCATCATACGGAGCTTTTTTAGGCAAACATACCGATCATCCCTTCATTCACAAAATGCTGGTGGATGGTTTTGAGAATTTCATCGCCCGCATTGTTATGAAATATACAAACGCTGCTGATTATGAAGTTCGTTTTATCGGTTCGGTAGCTTATGCCCATCAGGATATCATCAAAGATATTTTGCAAAAAAACGGCATGAAGGCCGGCCTTTTTATCAAGAAGCCGATGGACCGGCTGGTGGAGTTTCATTCTAAAGGGGAGTAAGGTATAGGGTATAAAGGTCTGTCTTTGTGGTTCTCTGTTAGCTCTGTGAAACTCCGTGAAATATCAGCATTTATATTTAAATGATTAAAGCATGATTTTATGATCGACACCCACTGCCACATTTACTCCGAAGAGTTTGATGAAGATTTTGAAGCGGTGCTTGATCGCGCGGCCGAAGCGGGAGTGAAACATATTTTTATGCCGGCTATCAACTTCGATTCGCTGCCTAAAATGGACCGAATTCATCACCCGAAAATTACCTTTCATAAAATGGCAGGCATTCATCCCACTGAAATTAACGAAGGCGTGAGCACAACAGAAGATGAATTGATGGAGCTCTGTACGAGTGAAGCGATTGTGGGCGTAGGCGAAACGGGACTCGATTACTACTGGAGCGATGATTTCAAAAAGGAACAGCAAAAAAGCCTGCGGATTCACTGCAAAGTGGCAAAAGCTGTGAAAAAGCCGATTATTCTGCATAATCGCGAAAGTACAGATGACTTACTCAGCATTATTGAAGACGAACAAGACGGCAACCTGACCGGAATCTGGCATTGCTTTAACGGTTCGGTTGATGAAGGAAAACGCGCCATAGACATGGGCTTACAATTGGGCATCGGCGGTGTACTGACCTTCAAAAACGCGGGAGTTGATAAAACAGTGGCTCAGTTGCCGCTCGAAAACATGATGCTCGAAACCGATGCCCCATACCTGGCTCCCACTCCCAAGCGAGGAAAAAGAAATGAACCGGCCTTTGTAAAATACACAGCAAAACGACTGGCTGAAGTTAAAGATATTGCTTTGGCTGAAGGGATAAGCCAAACTTCTCAAAATGCTTTACGATTATTTGGGCAGCCATGGGAA
>DASSAY010000205.1:0-3292 GCA_035699185.1 Balneolaceae bacterium
GCAATATTGAGCCGGGCAATGTGTTGAAAGTACCTGTGGCGCATGGTGAAGGAAATTATTTCACGGATGAAGATCAGCTGAAAATGCTGCAAGATAATGATCAAATTGTCTTTCGCTATTGCGATGCCGACGGCAATACGACCGAGGAAAGCAATTTTAACGGATCAATTGATAATATCGCGGGAATTTGCAATTCAACACGCAATGTGCTCGGCCTGATGCCGCATCCTGAGCGCGCCGTGGAAGCAATGATTGGCTCAACCGACGGAAAACAGATTTTCGAATCCGTGTTGAAGGAACTTGCGGTAGCGTAAGCGAAAATAAAAGGCTTCCTTGAACACCCCTCAGATTGAATGGAGAAGCAACTCCATTCAATCGTCTCCCCTGAAGGGGAGATGAAAGTCCCCCTTGAAGAAGGGGGATTAGGGGGATTGACCTTCGATTATAAATCTCAGAAAGGAATTAACCTCAAACTCATCAACATGCCGGAACTTCCCCATAAAAAAAGGCTTCACAGCAAAGGGCTGGTCAAAAGCTACAAGAAGCGGACAGTCGTTTCGGATGTTTCGATTGATGTCTCCCAAGGCGAAATTGTAGGCTTGCTGGGTCCAAACGGTGCGGGGAAGACGACCTCTTTTTATATGTTTGTGGGGCTGGTAACTCCCAACAGCGGCGAGATTTTTCTGGATGACCAGAATCTCACCGACATGCCGATGTATCAACGGGCGCGGCTGGGTGTGGGCTATTTAGCGCAGGAAGCCAGCGTTTTTCGGAATTTAACGGTACGCGAAAACCTGGAAACCATTTTACAATTTTTTGATCTGAGCGATAAAGAAATCCAGCGCAGAACGGATCAGCTTATTGAGGAGTTTGGCTTGCAGCGGGTGGCAAACAACAAGGGACACAGCCTGTCCGGCGGCGAGCGGCGGCGTACAGAGATTGCCCGCGCGCTGGTTACCAACCCCGATTTCATTCTGCTGGATGAACCCTTTGCCGGCGTTGATCCCATCGCAGTAGAAGATATACAGGAGATTGTGGCGGAGCTCAAATATCGCAATATCGGCATTTTTATCACTGATCATAATGTGCACGAAACTCTGGCCATTACCGACCGGGCCTACCTGATGTTTGAGGGCAAGATTCTTAAAGAAGGCTCTGCCGATCAGCTGGCTGATGATGAAGAAGCACGGCGCCTGTATCTGGGCAGCCAGTTTCGACTGGATCGTTATGGATTTGAACAGGATGAAGAATGAGACCCCTCGGATTTTCTTCAGAACAAACTGAAGAAAATCATCTCCCCTAAAGGGGAGACATTCATATCGCTCTATAAATGATTTTTAAAACTTATAGCTTGAAACTTAAAACTTGCAGCAAAACTGATGAAAGAAATAACCGTACAAGATTTTAAAGCGAAATTAGACAATGAAGACAATAATGTGCTGCTGCTTGATGTCCGCGAGCCCTTCGAGCAGTACCAGTCCAATATTAAATATGAAAACGCTACGCTGATTCCCCTTGGAGAGCTTCCCGAGCGAATGGATGAGATTGAATCCTACAAAAACAAAGAGGTCGTTTGCATGTGCCGCAGCGGGGGACGGAGCTCGAAGGCTTGTGAACTTTTGGAGGAAAAAGGCTTCACAAATGTGAAAAACCTGAAAGGCGGCATCAACGAATGGGCGCGCGAAGTAGATACGAGTTTGCCGGTTTATTAGTTTTGAGTTGTGAGTCTTGAGCAAAATGCTTTGCCTTTAAAAAATACAGGTTTCAATATAACCAACAACATAGCCTGTGGCATAAGCAATGGGTTCTATAATATATCCCAGCGAATAGCCAAGATTGTAGGCATAGGAATTTTCTGAGAAAGGGGTATAAATTCCAACGCCAATTAGAAAGAGTATAAAGGCTGCAAAAAGACCTATAATTACTTTCGGTAATATCTCTTTAAGTTTTCTCTTCATAACTATTTTTCTTCGTTAAAAGGAACATAAGCATCTCCCTTTCTATTTAAGAAATATTTTTGAAGGAATCCAGAGCACTTGAAAACAGCGGCTGTAAGTCGATTTCTATCCCTAAACTTTGATCACCTTGATATCACGTTTTTTTAGCTTTTCTTCAAATTCTTCAGAGATATTCTTATCTGTAATTAACATATCAATGGGATCAAGATCACAGATATATGAAAAGCTGTGCCGACCGAATTTTGAAGAATCAGTAACGGCAATCACACTGCTTGAGCGCTGGACCATTATTCGGTTAAGCTGGGCCTCAAGCGGATTTGAAGTTGTTAACCCATGCTTAAGATCCATTCCATCCACACCTAAAAAGAGTTTATCAAAATAATAATTTTGCATCATTTGCTCAGCTTCAGGGCCTACCAAAGAAAATGACTTATCTCGCAAAACACCCCCTGTTAGCATCAGATGTAACTCGGTAGAACCGGCCAATTCAAGTGCAATATTAATAGCGTTTGTAATTATGGTGAGATCCTTTCTCTCCTTTAACTGAAGGGCTATTTCGCGGGTAGTTGTACCCGAATCAAGAATTATTGATTCTCCGGCCTTAACCATTCCCGCAGCATATACCCCAATCCGCCTCTTTTCATTTACATTTAATTTTTGCTTTTCCTCAAGAGACGGATCGTTATACACATTATTCCGAAACAGCGCGCCGCCATAAGTACGATGAATCAGCCCTTTCTCCTCAAAAAAATCTAAATCATTTCGAATAGTAACCGTTGATACATCAAATTCTTCACTCAGCTCATCAACACGCACAGAGCCCTCGGTTTGAACTTTTTGTATAATTTTATCCCTTCGATCTACTGTAGACTTCATCCCGATCCTTTTTATTGTGATATAAAAGCTCTTTTCTTAAAAGATAATAAAATGAAAGAAAATAATCCTTGGTTTAAAAAAGTGTTAATGAAGTATTCCAACTATCATGCTTAACTTGAATAAACGATATGAGAAGAAATAAACACTCTCTTTCTGGAATTTAAATGCTCACTAAAACCTCTCAAACCGAGTATTACTTGGCAGGAACGGCTTTAATTAATAAATGTCTATCAAACTGAACGTCAATTCTTGCTGTTGGCCCCTCAACCTTACCCAACCCGATACCTGTTACATAATTAATAAGTTTATAAGTTGAGCCTGATTTTAGCCCTCTTAGTTCAACTTCGCCATTATAAGAATCTGCATAAAAAGCATAAAAAAGCTTGCCTTCTTTCTCAATTGCATGAGCCTCGGGACGATCAAAGCCGATATCGTACAGCTCGCCTCTATAAGTGCCC
>DASSAY010000206.1:0-4375 GCA_035699185.1 Balneolaceae bacterium
TAACTTAAATAAGAGGTCTTGATGAAAAATTCGCCACTTAATCTGGATTTATTCACAAAAGTTCAATCCGATTTCGAGATCAGCCAGTATAAAATCCTCGCAGGACTGAAGGAGATTTCCGAAGATTTCAAGCTGAATAAAATCTATCCTCATTTAAGTCATTTGATTGAGCTACATTCTACGCTGGCAGAAATATTAAATCGGTTGAAGGACCTCAGAAACGACTTTCCAAAACGCATCAAAAAAATAGATTTCGTCAATCAGGTGATTGAGCACGAGGTGGTTTTTGTGGATGGGTCGGATTTATCAAAAGTGGAAGATTTGATCGAATGGACGCTGCCTTATTTGGAGGCAAAGATTGAGGAGGGAAAGACCATTTATGAATTTGTTGATGATGAAATCAAGCTTGAAGAAGTGGGAATAATGCCTAATTACACGGATGAAGGCTACTTTTTTGTACCAAACAATAAAGAATCGAAATTGCTGCTTTTCCAGTATGAAGTGACCATCTTTGAAAGCTCAAAAGATACCTATCGAGGGCTGAAAACGCCTTTTTTGAAAGCGCTGGAAAAAAGTGGCATACACCTTTCACCCAATACTATAAAACTTCATTTGATCAGCGAAAATAAAGAGCTGCCTAATCCTGCTACTTTTGCCTTCAATACGGATCTGCATTTTCCATTCAGAGAATCCATTTTTCCTGTGGTGAAACGGAAGCTGCTGAAGCAGGTTAGTAATTAGTAGTAAGTAGAAGGTTTAAAGTAGTAAGAGTTTAGACTATAGCTTTTTTTAACGAATGTAGCATCTTCTGGATTTCAACAACCGAAGAGTTTATAGTTTTAAACTCAGATTTACCTATATAGTTCAAATTCCTTGAGATTATAAGCTGCGTTTCTAATTCATAACATGAACCTGTTGCTATATTCAAAAATTGTCTGAATTCCTTTCCTGAACCACGTCCGGCACCTTCAGCAATATTTGAGCCAACTGATACAGCACATCTTCTCATTTGTGAAGTCAGCCCATAACGTTCTTCCTTCGGAAAGGTATCCGTTTGTTCATAAATAGCTGTTGCTAATTTAATTGCTTTCTTCCAAACATTCAGTTTTCTAAAATTATTCACAATTATAAAGAGGTTGTTATTCTTATTAGTAAGACCCTTTCAACAGCAAATCCTTACAATCTTTTTTAATCTTTCTACTTTAAACTTACTACTTTCTACTATGCACTACCGCCAGCGTGCAGCGAGAAACGCAAACCAGCTTGTCATCACTCGTAAAAATTTTAGTTTCCCAAACTTGGATTTGCCCTCCCCGGTGAACCGGCCTCGCAACCCCTTTAACCGAGCCGCCTTTTTTAACAGCGCGAAGATGATTAGCATTAATTTCAACGCCGACCGCCATTTTGTTTTCTTCCCGGATGCTCAGCCAGGCGCCAACCGAAGCCAGGGTTTCAGCCAGGGCAACTGAAGCTCCACCATGTAAAAGCCCGAAGGGTTGAACCGTATTTTCATCAACCGGCATAATAGCTTTGATTTCATCGGTCTTGAAAGATGTGAATTCAATATTTAATGCATCACCCATATGTAGATGCTCCCGGTTCAGGAGTTTTTTGACGCGGTCTTTTAGTTCGGATTGGATATACATAAAAGAATGTTGTACAATTAATTAGAAGGGTGAAGTTAAATATTTTTAACTAATGATTTCGAAAAAAAGGCTTTTAAATGATTTATAAAGATGTAAATTAGAATAGTGTTAGAACCATTCATTTAACGGGGAAAAGTTATGAAATACGAACCAACTACCATCATTTCTGAGGTTGATAAAGGCCTTCAAAAGCATGATAAAGCAGTTTTACTTGCCACCAAGCGTAACGGCCAATGGATTGAAACCAACAAAAATGAATTTCTGCAGAAAGTCAGAAATCTGTCGCTTGGTTTATATCAGCTCGGGGTGAGGCATGGCGACAGAGTTTCACTTCATTCCGAAAACAGTACAGAATGGCTGATTTGTGACCAAGCTATTCTCTCACTCGGAGCCGTTAACGTTCCCATTTATACCACACAGCCGGCGGATCAAATTAAATATATTCTCGAAAATTCCGGGGCTCGGGTCCATATCGTTTCGAATGATGAGCTTTTCGCCGAGACCAAGCAGCTTATGAAAAGCATCAGCAATATTGAAGCTGTAATTTCCATTTTGGGTTCTAAGCATGAAAAACTGAAAACCTTTGAATCGGTGCTGGAAATGGGACGAAAGAAGCATGAAGAAAATCCCGGACTGCTGGAAGAGCTGAAAGCCGAAGTAAAGCCGAATGATCTGGCTTCTTTGATGTACACCTCGGGCACAACCGGCGATCCCAAGGGAGTGATGCTTACTCACAACAATATTGCGTCTAATGTGCTGGGCTCATTAGAGCGTGTGCCCTTCGATGCAAGGGTTGAGGAAGGCGAACAAATGCTTTCTTACCTGCCACTCTCGCACATTTTTGAGCGACTGATTGTTTATATGTATTTCAGCATGGGCTACCCCATTTACTTTATTGAGGAGATTGAGCAAATCAAGGAAGATTTCTCTTATGTAAAACCTTACTTCTTTTCCACCGTACCGCGGCTGCTGGAAAAAATTCATACCGGTATTAAGGTAAAAGGGCAGGAATTCAGCGGATTGAAAAAGAACTTGTATTATTGGGCTATTAAAAGGACTGAGAATTATGATCCGGAAAATCCGCCTTCAGGTCTGGATGGTGTGAAACATAAAATTGCGGACAAGCTAATTTATTCTAAAATCCGCGATCTTTTTGGAGGCAGGTTGATTGGGATGATAAGTGGAGGCGCGGCTCTTTCTCCTGAAATTTTCAAGTTCGTTAACGCACTTGGTTTGTATTGCGGACAGGGTTATGGCCTCACGGAAACTTCACCCGTGATTTCAGTGACCGATCCCGATCATATGAGAATTGGTAGTTCGGGAACTGTTTTGACGGATGTGGAAGTGAAAATCGCCGAAGATGGCGAGATTCTTGCCAAAGGCCCAAATGTGATGAAAGGCTATTTTAATGATGAAGAAAAAACCAGGTCGGTTTTCACGAATGACGGCTGGTTTATGACGGGCGATGTTGGCAAAATGAAAGATGGCTATCTGTTTGTCACCGACCGTAAGAAATCAGTCTTTAAGCTTTCGACCGGAAAATATATCGCTCCTCAAACCATTGAAAATAGCCTGGCCGAAAGTGGTTATATCGAACAGGCCGTGGTGATCGGCTATGGACGTAAATTTTGTTCAGCCTTGATTATTCCCGCTTATGCAAATATTGAAAAACGTCTTAAACGGCTGGGTAAATCAGCCTCAGGTGATCTGAGTCAAAATGAGGATGCGCGAAACCTTATTCAACAGGAAGTAGATAAAGTCAATCGCCAGCTTTCGCCCTGGGAAACGATTAAGAAGTTTGTGCTGTTGAAGGAGCCGTTTTCTATCGAATCAGGTGAAATCACCCCAACGCTCAAAGTTAAACGTCCCGTTGTAAAAGAGCGCTACAAAGATGAAATTGAATCGATGTACGCTGATCAGGAAAAGGTAGTCGATTAAGTTAATTAGCCACAGATTTTCACAGATAAGCACTGATAAAGGCTGAAATAAATCTGTTGAAATCAGTGCCAATCTGTGGCAAAAAAGTATTGCAAAATTTATGAACAAAGATAAATATTCTATTCAAAAAGTCGCTGTACTGGGTTCGGGGACAATGGGCAGCCAAATTGCGGCTCATTGCGTAAATGCGGGCCTTCAGGTATACCTATTAGATTTAAAAGACGAAGAAAGCGATAACCCAAATCAGCGGGTGATCGACAGCATCAAAAAACTCAAAAAGATGAAGCCTTCGCCACTGGGCCTGCCCGAATATGCCGATCGCATAAAAATAGGCAACTTTACCGATGATTGGGACACGCTCAAAGAGGCCGACTGGATTTGCGAGGCGATCATCGAGAATATGGATATCAAGAAAAGTTTGATGGCGGATATCGAGAAAATCCGCAAGCGGGGTGCGATTGTCAGCTCCAATACTTCGGGGCTACCGATCAGCGAAATCAGCGAGGACTGCTCACCTGAATTTAAACAGCATTTCCTGGGTACGCACTTCTTCAATCCGCCTCGATATATGAAGTTGCTCGAAATCATTCCAACCGGAGCAACATCAGCAGAAGTAACCGAATTTATGACCGAGTTTTGTGAAAAAACGCTGGGAAAAGGAGTAGTGCTATGCAATGATACGCCCAACTTCATCGCAAACCGAATCGGCGTTTTTTCGATGGTCAGTATGTTGCCTTACTTTTTTAACGGCACTTTTCGGGCTGAAGAGATCGATTTCCTCACCGGCACTC
>DASSAY010000207.1:0-9052 GCA_035699185.1 Balneolaceae bacterium
AAAGAAGGCCATCAAGAAGATGATTTGGCTTATACCCGTGATGCAAACCCTAACCGATTACAGCTTGAGTATTTACTGGCCAGACTCGAAGAAGGCGAAAACTGCACAGTTTTTTCATCCGGCGTAGCGGCGGCAACGGCTGTTTTACAAGCGCTCAAACCGGGCGACCATGTGCTGATGCCGGATGATGTTTACACCGGCAATCGGCAACTTATCAACAATGTGATGAAACCGTGGGGACTCGAAGCCGATTTCATCCCCATGATTGATGTTTCCAACATCAAAAAAGCCATTAAAAAAAATACGGTTTTAATCTGGGTTGAAACGCCTTCAAACCCGTTGCTAAATATTACTGATATCGAAGCCGTCTGTGATTTGGCTCATCAAAATGATGCCATTGTTTGCGTGGATAACACCTGGCCATCACCCGTAAATCAAATGCCTTTGAATTTAGGAGCTGATTTAGTGCTTCATTCCAGCACAAAATATTTTGGTGGACACAGCGACATTTTAGGCGGTGCCGTGATCGGGAAAAAGGCCGGTGGAATCATGGAACGTATCCGAAATTTACAAACCTTAACAGGCGCGGTGCCATCACCCGAAGATTGCTGGATGCTCTCCCGCAGTATCCGAACCCTGCCTTACCGGATGCGAGCTCACAACGAAAACGCGATGAAAGTAGCCGAATTTCTGCAAAATCACTCTAAGGTTGAAAAAGTGTTATATCCAGGATTGAAAACGCACGAAGGACATGAAATCGCTCAACAACAAATGAGCGGTTTTGGCGGAATGATTTCGTTTCTGGTGAAAGGAGATGCCGATGATGCGCTGAAAATTGTTGCGAGTTCAAAATTAATTACCCATGCAACCAGCCTCGGCGGGGTAGAAAGTCTTTGGGAGCATCGCCGTAGCAGCGAGGGGCCAAATTCAACCGCTCCCGAAAACCTGATTCGCATCAGTGTAGGACTCGAACATCCCGATGATTTGCTCGCAGATTTGGAGCAGGCCCTGGAGGTTTAGCCTATTTGGAGCTTTTCCATTCATCACTCATCGAAACCAGATGCCTGATGAATACCTTCTCCTTTTGTAAAAAGTTATTTATCGACGTCATTAAGTGCTCATCTTCAACTTTCCTTCAGCTTTGATACAATCTTGCCACAGGTTCTGTGGTTAAATTCCAGTCAAACAAATCACCTAAAAATTTGACTGTTGATGAAAAAGCTGTTCGCCGTACTTGCCCTGACGTTTCTTGTAGTCTCGCAACTGTTTGCCCAGACTGATGAAGCTTTCGTTACCGGCCAAATTATTGATCAGCAGCAACGTCCTGTTTCGTCCGCTTCGGTAGCCGTTTTTGATTCAACAGAATCCCACATCGTAACCGGTGCTTCCAGCAATTCAAACGGATCTTTTAAAATCGGTTTACAGCCCGGCAGCTATGTTTTAAGAATTACTTATATTTCTTATAAAACGGTTACCAAGCCCTTTGAGGTTTCAGCCGGCGAAACCAAAGATTTTGGCACTATTATGTTAGAATCTACCTCCGAAAAACTGGGTGAAGTGGTTGTGCGTGCTGAAGTTTCTCATATGGAAATGAGTTTCGACAAACGGGTTTTTAATGTAGGGCAAGACATCACCAGCATGGGCGGGTCGGCCTTAAACGTGCTCAATAATGTGCCCTCCATTTTAACCGATATTGACGGCAACATCAGCCTGCGAGGAAATTCTTCGGTTCGCGTTCTCATCAACGGAAAGCCCTCGAACAGGGTAGATAACGGTAATGTTTCAGCCCTGCGAAGCATCCCGGCCAGCATGATTAAGCGAGTGGAGATTATCACCAACCCGTCGGCAAAATATTCGGCTGAAGGTTCCGCCGGCATTATCAATATCATTTTAAAGAAAAAGCGCGATGAAGGTTTTAACGGTAGTTTTAACGCGGGGGCGGGATATCCCGAAAATTATGAGATTGCCACCAACCTGAATTACCGCGCCGGCAACATTAACTGGTTTATGGGCGGGAGCGTGGATTATCGCAGCGATCCCGAAGAAGGCAGCTCCTTCCAGCGCTTTTGGTCGCCCGATACTTCGTATATGTATCGCGAGGTAAGCACGGCTAAAGAATCAGAAGTAGATGCAGATCTTCGTTTAGGGGCTGACTTTTTCCTTTCCGAGAATGAAATTCTCACCGCCAGCACAAGTTTTGAAATTGAAGACGGCAAACAAGACCAGGATGTAACCTATACCGACTATATTTATAATGAAGGTGTAATTTATTCCGAGCCCATTCCGGATAATCGCGTTCTCCGGCAAACTTTTCGTGATGAAGTTGAAAATAGCGAAGAACAAGAGCTTGGATTCAATCTTGAATATGAAAACCGGATTGAAGGCGATGCTCATAAACTTACGGCCGAGGCGGACTTCGATATTAGCAATCAAACCGAATATACAGACATCACTGAACGAGTAGGAATCGGAGATGCAAATCCGTTTCTGCAGCGCAGCCGAAATAGCCAGGAGTCAATGGATTTTAGGGCTGAGGCAGATTATGTTCGTCCCCTCGGCGAAAAAGGAAAGCTGGAAGCAGGCGCGCGAACCTCTTTCGACTGGATGGAAAATTCATACTTATTAGAGGAGCAACGAAACGGAGACTGGAGGTCGGTTCCGGCATTCAATAACAATTTTATTTTCAATGAAAATGTAAATTCCGCCTATCTTATCGTAGGTTCAGAATTTGGTGCGTTTTCGGCACAGGTTGGTTTGCGCTTAGAAGACACGCACATTTATACCAAGTTAAAAGAAACCGGGGCTGAAAATGAACAGAATTATACCAATCTTTTTCCCAGTGCTTTTTTAAATTATTCATTTAACGAGCGGCAATCTATTCAATTCAGTTACAGTCGTCGCCTGAACCGTCCCTGGTCGCGCATGCTGCTGCCGTTTACCGATTATTCCGATTCACGCAGCCGGTGGACCGGAAATCCCAACCTGTCACCGGAATACAGCAATTCTTTCGAGGCCGGTTATTTGCATTATTGGGGAACCGGTTCTTTGCTCACCAGTTTTTACTATCGTCACCGGACTGATGTTATCGACCGCGTTACTATTCTTGATGAAGACGGCATCAGACGAAGATTCCCGATAAATCTGTCAACCGAAGATGCGTGGGGGGTTGAATTTTCGGCCGATCAGGAAATTATGAATGGCCTTACCCTCACCGCGAATGCCAATTTTTATACCGCGCAGTCCGAAGGCAGCTATCAGGGGCGGCTTTTAACCAGCGATACCGAAACCTTTCAGGCACGCATGGGCATTCGATGGAGAATCAGTGATTTGTGGAATTTTCAGTATTCAGCGCGCTATCGGGCTCCCCGGGAAACTACCCAAGGGCAACGTGCTGCTATGACGATGATGAACACCGGCATTGCCCGCGAACTGTTTGACGGGAAGGCTACGATTTCGCTCAGTATCCGCGATTTGCTGAATTCCCGGAATTACCAATCTACCATTACGGATGACGGTATCCCCAATACCATTTTATATTCCCATCGTGAATTTCGCTGGTCGGCCCGGTCGTTCTCATTGAACTTTACCTATCACTTTGGCAGCAACAATAGCCGGGATACCAACCGAAATGCCGGTAACTGGTCCGACTAAGTTAGCAGAATTTTTCCATAACCAACCCTCAAGCCGCAAATTCCGGAAGGAATTTGCGGCTTATTTTTTAATTGCTGATTAACCTGATTACACAGATACTAATATAATCAAAGTATCCACTTTGAAAGTGTTTTTCGGGTCCGCGGGACGTGCTTCGATGTACACCACCTCCAATTCATCCCTTTTTATTTCATTCTTTCTATTATCAAACCTATCACTGGCGCAAGCGTCCCGCTTGTGCCAATATTTGACTTTCTTTTTGTACAGAATCATAAATAAGTTGGAAAATTCCTCTCAAAGTCTTTTTATAGAGGTAACCTTTAATTAACACGCTGGCTTTATGTTGGATCGATTAAATTCTTCTACTCTAACCGAATTTGTTGATGTAAAAACATCAGCTTTTATACTTCGGCTCGCAGCTTTTTTAATGATTTTTAATCACGGATATGGAAAAGTGATGAACGTGCTGGGCGGTAATTTTCAGTTTGGTGACCCTATTGGACTCGGCCCCGAAGTTTCGCTCATCCTGGCAGCCCTGGCTGAGGGTATTGGCGCACTGTTGGTGTTACTTGGCTTCTGGACCCGCCTCGGCGCCCTGCTTTTGATCATCAATATGTCGGTGGCCATTTTATTTCACCACATTCCCGCGGGCGACAGCTTTGGCAGGATAGAACTGCCGTTGCTGTACCTGATCATATTTTTGACCGTTTTCTTACTCGGTCCCGGAAAATTTTCAATCGATGACAACAGCAGGTCTTGATCTTGTTTAGCCACAGATTTCGGATAGATACTGATTAAAATCTGTTTTAATCAGTATCTATCTGTGGCTTTTTTCTAATCAGCTATCGTCGGGCGAACGGTACCGATTATTACTCTCTCACCTTTAGCAATTTTTTCCAGCCTTTCGTCAGTAAAAGGCTGGCTATGATGGTTACGGCTGTTAAAAAGGCTGCAGGAATGAATTCCTGGTAGATCCAGTAACCTGTGGCCAGCAGAGCGCCGTAAATGGCGATCGTTCCTAACACCATACAAAGAATCCCTTGCGGAACCATCCAGGCGTCATCATCACTCCTTTCTAAATCATAGCCTTTCCGGCGGGCCTCCTGCCGCACTTTCTGCCACCCGGGACCGCCCGGTTTCACTAAATTAAGGAATTTCACCAGTGTGTCAAGGCTGGTAGGCCGAGTCAGTTTCATTACTACAATCCAGGCAACGGTGGTTATAACTACCCCGGTAATAAGTTCTTGCCATGTGTTTAATTGCGGCAGGCCGGTAGCCCCATGCCAAAACTGAAAGTAGATAGCGATGATGAATGAAATGACCATTGCGGCCACTTCAGCCGCTGCATTCACCCGCCACCAGAACCAGCGAAGGATGAAAATGAGCCCTGTACCCGCCCCGATTTGAAGGATAATTTGAAAGTTATCGAGCGCGGATTCCATCACAAGCGCCAAGGCTCCGGCGAGAATCATCAGTATGGCTGTAGAAATTCGTCCCACCAAAACCAGCTCTTTCTGGGGTGCTTCGGGACGGACAAAACGTTCGTAAAAATCATTTACCAGATAAGATGCCCCCCAGTTTAAATGGGTTGAAATCGTGGACATATAAGCGGCAATCAGTGAAGCCAGTACCAAGCCAATCATTCCGGTGGGAATAAAGCTGAGCATAGCGGGATAAGCCATATCCTGATTGACAACGGCCGAGGAACCGGGAAAAGCTTCTCGTAATGATGCAAGGTCGGGAAACACGATGAGCGATGCGAGTGCTACGATAATCCATGGCCAGGGGCGTAGCGCATAATGGGCGGCGTTAAAGAAAAAGACAGCGGCTACTGAGTTATTTTCATCCTTCGCAGCAAACATGCGTTGAGCCACATACCCGCCCCCTCCCGGCTCCGCACCCGGATAATAGACGCTCCACCATTGCACGGCAAGCGGAATAATGAGCAGACCCAGCATTTCTGACCAATTGCTAAAATCCGGAAAAAGGTTGAGCTTGGGAATGACATTCGGGCTTGAAAGCAGCCCTTCCAAACCGCCGACCGCGGGGTGATCAAGCGCGTAATAAGCTGCGATAATAGCTCCCGCTATAGCAAGGAAAAACTGAAAGAAGTCGGTGAGCAGAACGCCTTTCAGTCCGCCCAGAGAGCTGTAAATCAAAGTGATAATTCCGGCAATCACAATCGTTTTAACGGGTGAAAGCCCCAGCAACACCGAACCGAGTTTAACCGCCGCCAGCGATACGGTGGCCATCACAATTACATTGAAAAGCAGGCCCAGATAGACGGCGCGGAAGCCTCGCAGAAAAGCTGCTGATCTACCGCTATATCTTAATTCATAAAATTCTACATCGGTCAGCACTCCCGACCGTTTCCAAAGTTGGGCATAGATAAAAACGGTGAGCATACCGGTTAACAGAAAAGACCACCAGGCCCAGTTACCCGCCACGCCATTATTTCGAACAATATCGGTAACCAGAAGGGGCGTATCGGTCGCAAAAGTGGTGGCTACCATCGAAACGCCGAGCAGCCACCAAGGCATATTTTTATCGGCAGCGAAGAATGAAGTAGAATCTTTGCCCGCGTGACGCGAAGCCCAAAGGCCGATAATAAGCGAAATGAGCAAATAGGCGACGATTATTACCCAGTCTATAGGAGCTAAATACATAATGCAACGTCCGGTTTTTGAGCAAATGGGGTTAGGGAGGGAAAATGTAATTAAAAGGCAGGAGATCTAAAAGCACCTATTTCCTCGTTGTACATCTGGGTTTGATGTGCGACGAATGGAACAAACGTGAGAAGTGAAATGTGAGACGGTCTTTGGCGGCTCATTCGTCCGACTTCAACCAGAAGCCGGACGAGGATTTGTCCTTATCCAATCGCCTCAATATACCTTCTCGCCGATTCGGCCACCGCCTGTTTGGCTCCTGACCGGATGTTTCGCCCCCAGAAAGCGCCGTAAATGCGGTCGTATTCCAGCGGTTCAACCATAGCAGCAATTCTTTCAACAGCGGATTTGTTGAGCGGAATATAATTCGGAAAGCTGTACATAAAGCTTACATGCTTACGGTCGGCAACGGGCGCGATAATGTCTCCTCCCAGCAAAACTCCCTTGCCACCGGCTCCTTCCGTCCAGTGGAGAACCGTACCTCCTTCAAAATGACCGCCCACATTATATAGACTCATTTGAGGGCTTAATCTTAGAGAATCTCCCGTCCAAAAAACAATATTATCGCTTGGCCTTTGCACCCACTCTTTATCCTTTTCATGCAGATACACAGGCACATCACCGAAAGCCCGGCTCCATTCAATCATCGAGGTGTAATAATGAGGATGAGAAATGGCAATGCCATCGAGGCCGCCCAGCCCATTAATGAAATCAACGGTTGCATCATCAATAAGGCTTATGCAATCCCACAGCACATTCATTTGGGGTGATGTGAGCAATAATGCGCGCTGGGTAATGGCAAAATCAGGAGTCATCCCCACTCCGTACAAATTTGGTTCTTTCTTTTGAAAAACGGGTTTGTGGCCTGCCTGCAACTTTCCGATGGTTGTCCATTGCTGTCCCGCGTGATTCACATACTGGCGTTCATCCTCGCAGATCGGACACCGCTCCGGCTCCTTTTTAGAAGCACTAAATTGTGTACCGCAAGTGGTGCAGATATAGTGGGTCATGTTGGGCAGCTTGAAGAAAAGCTTTTAATACAGAAGCTGTTGCTGAAAAATCAGCGATTATGCCATTGTGGCAATCTGATTCAGCAATTCCTCGTTGCTTTGGGTATTTTTGAGCACTTTCAGTAGACTATTCATGGATTCTTTGGGAGATTTTTTAAGCAGATAGCGCCGCACCATATTTCGCTCTTCCATTGAGTCGCCGATGAATTTATCTTCATTCCGCGTGCCCGAGGCGCTGATGTTAATGGCCGGAAAAATACGATCATTAGCCAGTTCGCGATCCAGCACCAGTTCCATATTTCCTGTTCCCTTGAATTCCTCGAAAATGAGATCATCCATGCGGGAGTTGGTTTCAACCAAACAAGTAGCGATGATGGTAAGCGAACCCCCGCCTTCAATTTTTCGAGCTGAACCGAATATTTTCTTGGGAATTTCCAATGCCCGGATATCAAGTCCGCCGGAAAGTGTTCGTCCACTGCTTTCCTGAATGTTGTTGTAAGCACGCCCCAGTCGGGTTATGGAATCAATCAGTAGCACAGCGTCTTCACCCATCTCCGCCTTTCGTTTCACATAGCCCAGCGCCATTTCGGTGATACGGATATGGCTTTCGGTAGGCTTATCATTTGATGATGCAAAGACTTCGGCATCGGTGGTTCGCAGAAAATCGGTGACCTCCTCAGGGCGTTCATCAACCAGTAAAACGCCGGTGGTAATACCAGGATAATTTCTGGTTACGGATTTTGCGATTTCTTTTAGCAGTACGGTTTTTCCGGTTCGGGGCGGGGCTACAATCAGTGCGCGTTGGCCTTTACCGATGGGGGCAACGAGATCCATCACCCGCATCTCAATATCTTCGGGATCCTGGCCTAATTCAATCTGCTCATTCGGCATGATGGGCGTTTGCAGCTCAAACCGGGTGGCTTTTTGCCAGTGCACCGGGTTGCGTCCGTTGATTTTTTCGATTGAATGAATGTGCCGGTTCCCGTGATTGTCTTCCTCGTACTCGCCTTCGATAATCAGGCCCGGGCGTAAGTTGTTGTGTTTTACTTCATCTGGCTTTAAAAAAGGGTCTCTTGGCCCGTAACTGAACTCATAATCCACCTTTCTGGCAAAGCCGTAAAGCTTTTCATTAATTTCTATGATGCCGCGATAGCGTCCGGCTATATGTGTATTTTTTCCATTAAATCGTGGAATAAATACATTTTTGCCATTCTTGTTTTTGCCACGGTTTTTATTGTTTCGTGAACGTCCCATTAGATTAGTATTGCTTAAAATTACTTTTAAAAACAGCTATAACTGTTTTCAAGATTAGAATTGTAAATAAATTAGTTAAAGAGAATTGAGAAGAGAAAAAAGCAGTGCAGCCTTTCCGGCTACACTGCAAGATAATAATGTTTATCGATATTTAAAACCTATCGTACGGTAGTGGTTTCGTTGATCCAACCGTAGCACTCATTCAATGATGCATCAATGCTGAATGATTCACCCTCTTTCCAGCCCTTAAAAAACATTTGTTCTGTAGTTGGGGTTACCGGCTCATAAGAAGCTGTTTTTCGGCTGACTTCACCGGCAACTGAAGGATCTACCTGTTCTGCTTTCTGCAAATAATCAAGAACCAGCCAGTAAACAGCACGGTCGAAAACCTCCATTTTGCGATTGTTGGTACATTGGTTTACCGTTCGTGCGTATACATCAGCGATTTGGATATAAGGCACGCCCCAATCA
>DASSAY010000208.1:0-2987 GCA_035699185.1 Balneolaceae bacterium
GCCAATGGGTGGATATGTGGTTCGTCCCAATCCCGAGCTGGTTGATGATTATCCCGAAATCTATATCAATATGGGGTTGACGGCGGAAAATGTGGCTGGAAAATATGCCATCAGCCGTGAAGATCAGGATGCTTTTGCTTATCGCAGCCATCAGCGGGCCATTAATGCGTGGGATGAAGGGTATTTTGATGACCAGATTGTACCCATTGAAATCAAAGAAAAGAAAGTGACGGCGAATGGTGAGATCGAAGAAAACGAGTTTTTATTTGATACGGATGAAGGCCCGCGGCGCGATACTTCGAAAGAAATTTTGGCGAAACTAAGGCCGGTGTTCAAACAGGGTGGCACGGTTACGGCGGGGAATTCATCACAAATGAATGATGCAGCGGCCGCGGTAATCGTAATGAGCCGGGAAAAAGCCAAAGAGCTGGGCGTTGAACCGATGGCCCGTTATCACGGCTTTTCGGTTGCGGGAGTGCCACCCGAAATTATGGGCATTGGTCCGGTTGAAGCGGTGCCCAAAGTGCTTAAACAAACCGGTATTGATTTGAATGAAATTGATTTAATTGAACTGAATGAAGCTTTCGCTGCTCAATCGGTGGCGGTTATTCGTGAACTGGGATTGGATGAAGAGATCGTAAATATCAACGGGGGAGCTATCGCGATGGGACATCCGCTCGGTTGTACCGGCGCGAAACTGACAACTCAAATTTTGTATGATTTAAAGCGACTCGATAAACGCTTTGGAATGGTAACCATGTGTGTGGGCGGTGGCATGGGCGCGGCAGGAATTTTCGAGAATCTGTAAACGTAGGTCGGCATCTTGCCCGACACTCGGGGCTTCTTTCGAGAATTTAGTTTAGCTGTAGACATAGAACGTCCTAATTATTTGGAAATTTTTCACTTTTCACTTTTCACTCAAATCACCCAAACAATCCCTTAACATTCCCTCCGGCATGGCTAAAGGTTTGTCCCGTGACAAAAGATGCGCGGGGAGATAAAATCCAGGCTGCCAGTGATGCCAATTCTTTGGCCTCGCCCATTCGTCCCACCGGGATAGATTCTTCCATTTCACGCCGGACTTCATCTTCAGATTTATCCGTTTCTTCACTCTTTTTCTTAATCACTCGCTTTATGGCAGGGGTATTATGAGATCCGGGAGCTATCACATTCACGGTAATACCATCTTTAGAAACCTCCTCTGAGAGCGATTTTGCAAATCCCACGACCGCCGCCCGGTAAGAATTGCTCAAAACCAAAGATGGGATGGGCTGTTTTACCGACTGGCTTTCAATAAATAAAATGCGCCCATATTGATTGGGACTGAAGTAAGGGACTAATCGCAGAACCAGTTCAATCTTCCAGCGCATGACGTTTTGGTAAGCTTTATCCCAGTCAAAGATCGCTGTTTCGAGGGGCGAAAGCACCGGAGGTCCGCCTGCATTCACCACCACACCATGTAAAACTTCATTACCGATGGCTGATTCAATTTTGTGATGCGTTTCATCATCCGTCAAATTTCCTGTTACCGTAGTAACTTTTTCCGGAAAGGCCTCTTCCAATTCCGCCAGTTTCTCCTTTCGTCGCGCTACGGCAATAACCTGAGCTCCGTTTTCAAGCAGAAGCTCAGCAATAGCTTTTCCAAAACCGCTGCTGGCTCCACAAACAATAAATCGCTGATCTTTGATTTCTAAGTCCATATTGATGATAATTTTTGTTCCAAGATGTTCTCATTAAACGAAAGAGGATGATCAATACGTATATTACGCACCGTGCTAAAAAAGGTTTTATTTTCATAATGAATTGGGCAAATAAAGCCGTATCTTTGCAGGCTGTAAAAAGCCGGGCTGAGATTTCCGGCATCGATTCAATAACTAATCAATTTTATGCAAAGAGATATCCGAAATATTGCGATTATCGCTCACGTTGATCACGGCAAGACAACCTTAGTTGATCAAATGCTTAAACAGAGCGGAACGTTTCGAGAGAATGAAGAAGTTAAGGACCGGGTGATGGATACCGGTGATCTGGAGCGCGAGAAAGGCATTACCATCAGCTCGAAAAATACGGCTGTAAAATGGGGTGAAACAAAAATCAATATTGTCGATACTCCCGGACACGCTGATTTTGGCGGTGAAGTAGAACGCATCTTAAAGATGGTAAACGGGGTGATTATTTTGGTTGATGCCGCCGAAGGACCTTTACCGCAAACCAAATTCGTACTGAGAAAATCGCTGGATTTAGGTTATGAACCCATCGTTGTCATCAACAAAATTGACCGAAAAGATGCCCGCCCCGATGCTGTTCTAAACGAAATTTTTGATCTGTTTGTAACTCTTGAAGCCTCCGATGAGCAACTCGATTTCCCCATAATTTATGCTGAAGGCATCAACGGCATTGCACGTTATGAGCTTGAAGACGATAACAACGATTTAGCCCCGCTCTTTGAAACGATTATCGAGCAGATTCCCGGCCCTGAGCAGGAACCGGATGCTCCTTTCAAAATGCTGGTAAGCAGTATCGACTGGAATGATTATGTGGGACGAATCGCTATCGGACGGGTAGAGCAGGGCATGATTCAGCAAAATCAGGAAATTGCGTTGCTGGATCGTAAAGGAAATTCGAAAGAAAAAGCACGTGCAACCACGCTTTTCACTTTTAACGGTTTGCAGCGCGAGCCGGTTGAAGAAGCCGTTGCCGGAGATATTTTTGCCCTGGCCGGATACGAAAAAGTAGATATCGGCGATACGCTGACCGCCACAACCGACATGACCGCTATCGAATATTTCGATATTGATCAGCCCACAATGGCGATGTTTTTCCGGGTGAATAATTCACCTTTTGCCGGAAAAGAAGGCGAATATGTGACATCAAACATGATCAAAGATCGGTTGATGCGCGAAATTCGTACCAATGTTTCCATTCAGGTTGAACAAACCGATAATCCCGATATTTATAAAGTTTCGGGACGCGGCGAACTTCAGCTG
>DASSAY010000209.1:0-2952 GCA_035699185.1 Balneolaceae bacterium
CATCTCTTCGAACCTGAATGTTTCCACCTCCGACAAGCAGGAAGTGCTCGAAATCCGCACCTTTTCGAAACGGCTTGAAAAGGTGATGGAGTTTCTGAACAAAGAGTTGCAGGTGCTGAGCCTCAGTGAAGAAATTCGCACCAAAGTGAAGTCCGATATTGACGATCAGCAGCGTGATTTTTACCTGCGTCAGCAAATGAAGGCTATTCAGGAAGCGCTTGGTGAAGACAGCGAGCACCAGGAAGTTGAGAAACTGCGAAAACGCGCCAAAGAAAAAAAACTGCCGGAGTACGTTCAGGATACCGTTGACAAGGAGCTAACCCGGCTGGACCGGACCCCCAATTCTTCACCCAATTACGGGGTCATTCACAATTATGTGGAATGGATTTTAGACCTGCCCTGGAATGAATATTCGGATGACAATCTGGACCTTGAAAATGCCCAAAAAGTGCTCGATGAAGACCACTACGGGCTTGAAAAGGTTAAAAAACGGATCATTGAATATCTGGCTGTGCTAAAACTGAAAAGCAATATGAAAGCGCCCATTCTCTGTTTCTATGGTCCTCCGGGTGTTGGAAAAACATCGCTTGGTAAATCCATCAGCCGTGCTTTGAACCGCCAATTTGAACGTTTCAGCCTGGGTGGTATTCACGATGAAGCGGAAATCCGCGGGCACCGCAGAACGTACATCGGCGCACTGCCGGGACGCATTCTCCGCTCAATGAAAAAAGCGGGAACCGATAATCCGGTAATCATGCTGGATGAAATTGACAAGGTGGGCTCCGACTACCGGGGTGATCCGACCTCTGCTCTGCTCGAAGTACTCGATCCCGAGCAAAACGACAGCTTCACCGATAACTATCTTGAGCTGGAGTACGATCTTTCCAAGGTTCTTTTCATCGCTACCGCTAACTCGCTGGATACGATTCCAGCTCCCCTGCGCGACCGGATGGAAATCATCAACATCAGCGGATATACTTTGCAGGAAAAGACCGAGATCGCTAAACGGCATCTGATGCCAAAGCAGATCGAAGAGAACGGCTTGAAAGAAGATCAGATAAAAATCACCCAGCAAGCCTTTGAAAAGATTGTCGAGCAATATACCCGCGAATCGGGAGTTCGAAACCTCGAGCGTGAAATTGGTGCGGTCTGCCGCGGTGTGGCCGCTAAAATTGCCAAAGGCGATGAAGGTCCGCATACGGTAGGCGTTAACGAACTGGCAGATTATCTCGGCAAGCGAAAATTCTTTTCTGAGGTAGCTGAACGAACCAAAGTTCCCGGCGTTTCAACCGGATTGGCATGGACTCCTTACGGTGGTGATATTCTTTTTATCGAAGCCAGTGTTTCTAAAGGAACGGGCAAATTACACATGACCGGTCAACTGGGTGACGTGATGAAAGAATCGGCGATGCTGGCTATGTCGTATTTAAAGGCCCATTCTGATGAACTCGGCATTCCTGAAGAAGCTTTCAAATATTGGGATTTACACATACACGTGCCAAAAGGAGCAGTTCCCAAAGACGGACCTTCGGCCGGTGTTTCTATTTTCTCTGCCGTAGCCTCCATCTTTACACAACGAAAAGTGAAAGGTACACTTGCCATGACGGGTGAAATCACCCTGCGTGGTTTAGTATTGCCGGTGGGTGGTATTAAAGAGAAAGTGCTGGCTGCCAAACGGGCCGGTATTGAAAAAGTACTGCTTCCAAAGAAAAATGAAAAAGACGTCGAGGAAATCGAGAAAGACGTACTTGGCGACCTTAAAGTTCAATATCTGGAGCGCATGGATCCCCTGCTGGATATCGTTCTGGATAAGGAAGCCATAAAAGATCCGGCTGAGCGTTTTAAAGTGAGTGATGCTTATAAAACCCGAAATGGTGAAGCTTCTTCATCTAAAGACGCTTCAGAAGAGTCCGTGGTGATGGATTGATGATGATTTCTTCATCCTCATCAGGCAACTGGTTTTGTCGCCTGATGAGTTGAGCGAGGAAAGGTTGTAATTTATTTTACTCATCCGGCTTCAAACCCAGAACCTGGATGAGTATTTTTTTGAATTCATTTTGCCATAAACGGAACAATTCAGCCAAAACTACCTAAAAATTAAACACGAAAAGATTCATAAAAAATGACTGTTTATTATGGCTGATGAATTAAAAAACAAGAAAGTCGCGATTTTAGTTACCGATGGATTTGAAGAAGTAGAACTCACCAAACCCCGACAAGCGCTGGAAGAAGCAGGCGCTAAAACGCAGATCGTATCTCCAAAATCAGGTAGTATCAAAGCATGGAACCACACTGAATGGGGAGAGAAATATGAAGTTGATACGCCGTTAAGTGAAACCAATGCCGGCGAATTTGATGCCTTGCTCCTGCCGGGAGGTGTCATAAACGGCGATCACTTGCGAACGGATGACGACGCTGTTCAATTCGCAAGTCGCTTTATGGAAAGCGGCAAACCGGTAGCCGTAATTTGCCACGGCCCCTGGATACTTATTGAAACCGGAAAAGTTAAAGGGAAGAAAATGACTTCTTATCCCTCTCTAAAAACGGATTTAGAGAATGCAGGAGCTCATTGGGTTAATGAGGAGGTAGTTACTGACAATGGTTTAGTAAGCAGCCGAAAGCCTGATGATATACCGGCTTTCAATAAAAAGATGATTGAAGAAATCCGTGAAGGTGTGCATGAAAGAGCAGCCGCGATGTAAAAATCGCAAATTTAGTTTAAAGAAGAAAGTCACCTCGATTTATCGGGGTGACTTTTTTATTTTAGGATGAGATAATCTATAGAAATGAGAAGAATAGTCCCCTCTGGGAGGGGTGGCTCCGTGGTTTCGCGGAGTCGGGGTGGGTTTTGGGAGTCAACTTTGGCAGAACACCCCTCAGATCAACTTCAGAAATAACTGAAGCTGATCGTCTCCCCTCAAGGGGAGATTATTTCTCTTTCCCCGAAATACT
>DASSAY010000210.1:0-13254 GCA_035699185.1 Balneolaceae bacterium
AAAGAGTAAGTAGAATGTTGAGCCAAAAAGCTCCTTTAATTCCAACCGTTAGGAAAACGCCGAGCGGCGGCAATATTATGGCAAATATTATTCTGAGAACACTCATATTTTTGAGATATAGTTAACGATAGATTCAATCATAACAATAAACTTCACCATAAAAACATTCGTTTTAGTAGTTATTCAGTCAGCTTAAACTCAGGATTATAAATAATGCCAAGGCAGTTGTCCCAGGGATCTTTGACCGAAGCCACCATAATTTCACCGCCTACATTTTGAGGGCTCTCATGTTCTGTGGCCCCCAGCTCTATTAACCGCTTAAATTCCTTCTTTATATCCTTGACGCCCCAATAAGTCATCACATTATCTGATTTTTTACCGGTTGATTCCTCTTCGGGCTGCAGGCCCAGCTCATACCCGCCAATGTTGAAGCCAACATAAAAAGGTTCATCAAAATAAGGGGCCGTGTCGAAAGCCCTGGAATACCATTCTTTTGCTTTATTGATATTCGCAACTTTATAAATAGCAGTTCGAAGGCCAAGTATCGGAGTGTTCATAGTGTTGTTTTAAGAATTAATAGTGCAAGTAACCGCGGATCTTTTCTATTTCGTTCCCGTTAAATTAAACGGCTGATTGATTGAATGAATCCCTATCAATCAATATTAAAAATATATTTGAATCTTGCCTGTGCCTTTATTGTTCATCCAACAAGTGATTAACCCAAATTCAGGAGGCCAATTTATGATTACGCGCGAAACAATTATCAATCTTGCTAATCAGGAAAGTGATCTTTGCATTTCCATCTATTTACCTACCCATAAAATGGGCGAACAGGTTCAACAGGACCCTATCCGGCTTAAAAACTTATTAAATGAAGTCCAAAAACGGCTCAAAAGCCATGACATTACTGACCAAAAAATTGAAACACTCTTGGAGAAACCTACAAAACTACTTGATAAACCTTCATTCTGGGCTGAAAATGATGAAGGCCTGGCTTTCTTCATCAGTGATGAATATTTCGATTTTTTCCGAATTCCTCATTCACCGGAGCAGCGTTTAATGATCGACAACCATTTTTTAATCACTCCGCTGGTGCCTATGATTTCGCTCGAAGGCACGTTTTGTGTATTAGCCCTCAGCCAGAAAAGGGTACGCCTGCTGCGATGCACGCGAACAAATGTTGAAAATGTTGAGCTTGATGATACACCGCTTAGCATGGATGAATTCCGGCAGTATAATGTGTATGAGAAAAATATCTACACCGGCGGAAACCCAAGAGCCCAAACTGCGTTCCAGGGCTGGGGCGATGGCTCGTATGATAGAAATGATGTAGAAAATTATCTGAAAATTATTGAAAATGAAGTCACCTCAATCCTGCGAAAATGGAACGATCCGCTGGTGTTAGCGGGGGTGAAAGAAGTGGCTGCGCTTTATAAAAAAATAAATCATTATCACCGGCTCATGGATCAGGTGGTTACCGGAAATCCTGATCCGTGGAGCGATGATGAGATAAAAAAGGCCGGCTGGGAGAAAATTCAGTCGTACTTTTTAAAAGACATGTATGAAGATATGCGACGCTTTGGCAATTTAACCGATACCGAAAAACAGTCCGAAAACTTAACGAAAATTGTTGAGGCCGCCTATTACGGCAAAATCGATTCACTCTTTGTTTCGCTGGATGGCGACAGCTGGGGCTGGTTCGACCCCGACCACGATGTGGTTCATCACAGCGCAGAACCCAAAAACGGCGAACACGATTTAATCAACATGGCCGCGATCAAAACCCTCACCCAAAGCGGCAATGTATATGCCCTCGATAAAGACAACATGCCGAATAATGCATCCATAGCAGCTATTTTTCGCTATTCCTAACAAAAATATCACGCAAAACCGCAGAGACGCAAGCATTTTTCTCTGCGCCTTCGCGGCTCTGCGTGAAACCTCCGAAATATTCTTCGAAACTTTGCGAATAATGGTTTATTATTGATGAGTGAAGATTTTTGATTACTTGAGTCGGGCTAATCATAAATCATCAATTAAAATTCATAAAGCAAAATATGCAAAACCCGCTGTTAAATGCTTCGGAGAATGATAAGGAGTTTGAGCAATCGTTGCGCCCCGGCAATATCGGGGATTTTATCGGGCAGCGAAAAATCATCAGAAATCTTTCCATTTTTGTAGAAGCTGCGCAAAAACGGGGTGAAGCGTTGGATCACGTCATCCTTTCGGGTCCGCCCGGCCTGGGGAAAACAACCTTGGCACACATCATCGCTAATGAGATGAACGTGCAAATAAAACCCACCACCGGACCCGTACTTGAAAAAGCGGGTGATCTGGCCGGAATGCTTACCAATCTCGAAGACGGCGATGTGCTTTTTATTGATGAAATTCATCGCCTCAACCCCGTTGTAGAGGAGTACCTGTATTCCGCGATGGAAGATTACAAACTTGATATCGTCATTGATTCAGGTCCCAATGCCCGTAGCATCCAAATTGAACTCAACCACTTTACGCTGGTCGGCGCTACCACGCGCAAGGGATTACTCACCGCGCCTCTCCGCGCCCGTTTCGGTATCGACATGCGGCTGGATTATTACGATGTGGAGCTGCTGCAACGCATCGCTCTTCGCACGGCTTCTATCTTAAATATGGGCATTACCGATACCGGCGCCCACGAAATCGCTCGCCGCAGTCGTGGTACGCCCCGTATTGTGAATAAGCTGCTTCGCCGCACCCGCGATTTTGCCCAGGTCGAAGAAATGGACACCATCGACAACCGCATTGCCGACAAAGCGCTCAACGCCCTCGATGTCGATCAAAACGGGCTGGATGACATGGATATACGCATTTTAAAAGCTATTATCGAAAATTACGAAGGCGGCCCTGTGGGGCTTGGAACCCTCGGCGTGGCGGTGGGTGAAGACAAAGGCACTATTGAAGAAGTGTACGAACCTTATCTCATAAAAGAAGGTTTTCTGCAACGAACTCCCAAAGGACGCATCGCCACGGGCAAAGCGTTTGAATATTTGGGGATTGAACCGGATAAGGGTGATGCCGGCCTTTTTAGATGAAATACGGAATAGATAACTGATTAAGAATGGTAACAATTTGATAATATAAGGAGTAAAAAGGTATTATTATATTGGCTTCCCAAATTTTGGTAAATAATCTCTTTATGCTATTAAAGTTTAACGAACAATAGATGAGTTACAATTTATTTGATTTACTGCAATTAATCGGAGCGCTGGGCATTTTTATTTATGGGATGAAAGTGTTTAGCGATGCCCTTCAGAAAGTTGCAGGCAATAAACTGCGCTCCATTCTCAAGGGGATGACCAGCACAAGATTTCGGGGAATTCTTACCGGCTTTACAACAACATCGATTGTTCAGTCTTCATCCACCACTACCGTGATGGTCGTGAGTTTTGTAAATGCCGGTTTGATTACCTTTTTAGAATCTACAGGAGTGATTATGGGGGCCAATATTGGTACTACCGTCACCGCCTGGATGATCTCTATTTTTGGTTTTAAGATGCAGATTACCCCTTTTGCATTAATATTAATCGGACTCTTCTTTCCCTTTTTATTTATTGGACGTGAGAGATTAAAGAATCTTGCGGAAGCAATGATCGGATTCGGCATCCTGTTTATCGGGCTTGATTTTCTTAAAAACAGTGTGCCGAACATTCAGCAAAATCCGGAATTATTTGCGTTTCTTCATCAATTCACGGAATTTGGCTTCGCCTCTATTTTAATTTTTGTCCTCGTTGGTACCGTCTTAACATTAATCATACAATCTTCATCGGCAGCCTCGGCTATCACCCTTGTGATGTTATTTCAGGGGTGGATTGATTTCCCCATCGCGGCGGCCATGGTGCTTGGAGAAAATATCGGAACAACGGTAACAGCCAATATCGCTGCCGTTGTTGGCAATGTTTACGCTAAAAGAGCGGCCCGCTTTCATTTTGTATTCAACGTGTTCGGGGTGATCTGGATGCTCATTGTATTGCACCCGTTTCTTATGGGGATTGATGCCGTCATTAGCTATTTTTCTCCCGTACCCGGTTCTATTTTTCACCCAATCAGTGAAGCCGGCCGGGCCAATGCAACGCTGGGCGTTTCTCTTTTTCATACCGCATTTAACGTATGTAATGTACTGCTACTTGCAGGCTTTGTGCCATATATTGTTCGGTTTATAGAGAAATTTCAAAAAGAAAAGCAGGATACCCAGCATCGGTTACAGTATATCTCAGCCGGCATGATGTCTTCTCCCGCTCTGTCGATATCACAGGCTCATAAAGAGATCGAATTATTCGCCAAATTGATTGAAAAAATGCATTTTAGCATGCAGGGGTTGTTATTTAACAAGCAGAATAAGCAAACCCGCTTCTTGAAGAAGATTGAGAAAAGAGAAAAGATTACCGACACTATTGAGCTTGAAATAGCTGAGTATTTGACTAAAATAACCGGCTTTAACCTTACCGAAGAAGCCACCCGGCGCATTCGCGGAATGCATAGCATGATAAACGACCTGGAGCGGATTGGAGATATCTATTTTCAAATGTCTAAAACTTTCGAAAGATTACGATCGGAAGGAAATGAACTACCCGAAGCCGCAATGGAGAAGATAGGTAAGATGCTCGATTTGGTGCACGATGCTATTCAAAATGTCCGCGAGAACCTTGCTATGGATATTGATGATATTGATCTTGAAAAAGCAATGCATCTTGAAAATACCATCGATTTATATCGTGATGAATTGCTGGAGTTTCATTACGCCCAGCTCGAGGACAATAACTATTCAATCAACGTGGGATTTAGCTTTTTGGATTACGTGAATCGTTTAGAAAAAATTGGCGATCACCTTTTTAATATAAATGAAGCCATTGCCGGAAGAAAAGTAAAAGCCGCCTATGAAAGGGTAGTTAAGAAAAGAGGTTAATTTTTTGACGCGCTTCGTTATTATTAACAAAGAACGCCCTTACTGCTTCGCAAGCCTCCTACTTTCAAAAGTGAATGATCTTTTTGATTAAGGAAAACTCGGCTAATTATCAGAGATAACATGATGTAATGTCAATTCCCGGGCACTTCCCCGGCTGAAGATTGCTTCTGGGCAACGTAACGAAACAGTAAAGCCGATACGATAGCGGCAATTGTGCTCATCAAAATCGCTGAACAGAATATTACAGTAATCAACTGCCAAAGCTCCCGGAACAGGGCGATCAGAAGCATACCCAGCAGCAAACCACTCACCGCTCCCCAGATACCCGTTCGGGTTAGCGGCAACTCGCCAAAATTGCGAGGGCCTTCGGCAATCCTAAGCACTGCATAAAAGATCACGCCACCCAGGAAGCCCGGTATTCCCAGCGTCTGTGGCCACATATCCAGGATTTCTCCCCCCGGACCGAAGAAGGCTTCCATCAGCCCGCCAATACCAAGCCCCCATCCGATGGCCCAAATCAAACCCAGTCCAACTGCCCCGGCTATCGGTGATTGGTAAATTTTATTTAGTGATTTCATCAGAATTACCCCTATTGATTAAGATCTTCAGAGCCTTCATTAGTCGATGATTGCTCCTGCACCACATATCTAAACAACAAAGCCGATACGACAAACAGCGTGATGAAGAATCCATTCACTCCCAGGATTTCGACTACGGAGCTGGCCGGCAGTTGTTGCATACCGGCAATCAGCGCAATTACGGCAATCAAGGCTTGGGTAGCAGCCATCGCGAACATGACAATAGTCATCCCCTGCGGTTGAAAGCGGGCAATAAAAGCGCCGATGAGGCCAACTGCAATCACCCCGAAATATAAAAGATTTATAGCCCTGTCTTCGGAACCGATAAGGCCAACGGCGAGATTTGACCATATGAGGAAGAGCCCCGCCAAGAGTGCAAAACCGACGGCGACCCGGTAAGCGGTTTCGCCCGACTTCCTCGTGATAAACTTGTAGGTGAAGCCTGTTCCGAACAGAAGAGCACCCATGATAACGAAATCGCCTGGCTTCCAATTAAAACCCTGCCCATCCACTCCCGTGCCTATTGTTAGTTGCAACGTTAAGGGTATAAGCAGTATGAGCGCGGTTACAAGCGCAACAACTCCGATTGATTGATAAAATTTACTATCTGTATTCATGAGTATCACCTCTAATATTTTTGATGTTGTTTCTCCATAAAATGAATTTATAAAAAGTACTTTGTATTTCAAAGTATAAAAATAAAAAAACTGAATTTAATCAGTACTTGTACGATTCCGGGCTCGGGTGATGAAATACCATGCCGTACCACCTACAATCAGCAGTAGTGGAATCGTCCCGGGTTCATCTTCTACAACAATCATATAAATCATAAGTACAAATCCGATTTACAATCGTTAGTATCGATATTAATTTCTGCGCCTTTAGCTTCCTGCTATTGCTTGTATTTCTCATGTAGATAAATACATTATTTCTGCGATTTTATTATTTTTTCCAGCACTTTAAGATGGTCTTCAAATGCTGCTCTACCCTCTTCAGTTATAAAATATTTGGTGTTGGGCTTTCGATCAATAAATGACTTTTCCACATCAATAAACTCTTCTTTTTCCAGCCTTTTAAGATGACTTGCCAGGTTGCCGTCGGTCACATCAAGATATTCCTTCAGCGACGTGAAATCGAGCTTATCATTTACAGCTAAAGCCGACATAATGCCAAGCCTGATTCGGTTCTCAAAAGCTTTATGTAAACCGTTGATAGATATTTTCATGACTTGATACTTTCACCGCTCGTATCTTAAATGCATATAAATACCATATACAATATGGATCACTCCGAAACCAATAGCCCAAAAAAGCAAACTATATTCAATAAACCAGGAACTTGTCAGTCCTAATGCGATCTGAATCAGGCCCAAAAATTTCACATCATTGTAGGTGAATTTGCTGGCATTAAATAAAGCGAGGCCATAAAAAAGCAGCGTTAATGGAGCGATTAATCCTATTAGGCCTTTTGACAATAAAACCAATATTAAAATTCCGCCTGCTGCTAAAGGGACAGCCATACTGGCTAAAAACCATCTTGATGTAGCATTCCATACTTTTTCACCCCTTTTATTAGCTTTTTTACAGGAAAGAAAAACGGCTGTACCGATAGCCAGTATCAAAATTAAAATGGCCAAGAAGATGACTTCCGGTAAGCCGGAAGGGGCGTTGTAAATTATTTCATCAGGATTAAAATGAAAAACGCTATAAGCAATATAGGCTCCTGCTAAAGCATAAATACCGGCCATGATGCCTGCCCAGCCGGAGAGCGACAGAAATTTGGAAGAACGCTCCATCATTGAGCGAATCTCAGATATATCCCGGGTATAATCACGTTCCATTTTCATTTAAAAGTACTTTTTATTTCAAAGCTAATAAGGAAATTGCATTTATACAAGGGTTGCGAAATAATAGCCTTTTTAAGTTCCTTTGCCCTTCAATTACTTCTCAAAGTGTCTGAGATTGTTAGACAGAGTGGATTATCATACCAGACAAGGCGGCTGTACTTTGAGTTCGACGTCTTAACGTGCGCCCTTCATTAACATTCTTCTGCAATATTAGGCAGATTTTTGTAGCTTCATGGCTTTATAATATTCAACCATTTTGACACGAAATTCTGCTCAATGAAACATTTATTTACCTCGGAGTCAGTATCAGAGGGGCATCCCGATAAAATTGCCGACCAAATTTCCGATTCCATCCTCGATGCCATGCTCGAACAGGATGCTGATTCCCGCGTAGCCGTGGAAACGCTCGTTACCACCGGCCTCGCCGTTATTTCGGGTGAAGTTACCACCAACGCTTATGTTGAAGTGCAAGAAATCGCCCGCAAGGTGATTCGCGACATCGGCTATACCAAAGATTCTTATCGTTTCGATGCCGATTCCTGCGGCGTTTTAACAACCATTCATCAGCAAAGTCCCGATATTGCCCAAGGGGTTGATAAAAACGGGGCCGGCGATCAGGGCATGATGTTCGGCTATGCCACCGACGAGACTGACACTTATATGCCCATGTCGCTGCAATACGCGCACGACCTGCTGCGCAAGCTGGCCGATATTCGCAAAAAGAGCTCACAGCTTCCCTACCTCGGACCCGACAGCAAAAGCCAGGTTACGGTTGAATATGATGATGAAGGAAATCCATTTCGCATTGATACCATTGTGATTTCAACCCAGCATGATGAAGGCGTAGATCAGCAGCAAATCAAGAATGATCTGAAGAAGTATCTGATTCCCTCGGTAGTTCCCGATAAGCTTATTGACCCGGAAACCGTTTTGTATGTCAATCCCACCGGCAAATTTGTGATTGGTGGTCCCCACGGCGACACCGGTTTAACGGGACGAAAAATTATTGTGGACACCTATGGCGGACGCGGCGCTCACGGCGGCGGAGCCTTTTCGGGCAAAGACCCTTCTAAAGTAGATCGCAGCGCGGCTTATGCTTCACGCCACATTGCTAAAAATATCGTGGCCGCCGGCCTTGCCAGCGAATGTCTCGTTCAGCTTGCTTACGCCATCGGCATTGCCGAACCGGTTTCTATCAGCGTGGATACTTATGGAACCGGCAAAGTGAAAGATGTAGCGCTGGCTAAGGCTGTTCAGGAAACCTTCGATTTAACACCATCGGGAATTATTGACCGCTTCAACCTAAAGCGGCCCATCTATGCCAAAACCGCCGCTTACGGTCATTTCGGGCGTGATGAATTCCCCTGGGAAAAGCTTGATTATACAGAGAAAATTCAAGAGGCCCTGTAATGGCTAACGAAATGTGTGAAGGAGTTGGACTCCTGAACCCGATAGTTATTGGGACAGGTTAAGCGGGAGTACAACTCTCTTTGAGCTATATTTACAGATATTTCACTCAACTTCCATCTCATTTCCGGGATAATGTCCCGCTATATAAAAAGATGCTCCGGCTAATGCCAGATCTTTTAAAAATGGTGTTAACGAAGCCTGAGATTCATTAAACAGACCGGGCAAATGGATAGTCAAAACAAAAATAAGCAGTACAATACCCAGTATTAAGGCCGCTAAGCGCACCTTTTTCTCAGCGATAATGCAAATACATACGGCTATAAAAATGACACCCACCAGATAAACCCAAAAAGCACCGCCCGGAAAGAATGCCGGAACATACCCGGCTATGGCGGTAGCGTTTAAAAAATGGTTAATGCCAAAAACTCCGAATGGAAGCGCGAAAAGAACACGTCCTGTCGTTGATAGTGCATTCATAAAACCCCTTACTTTAATTAATAAGATTTAAAGCAATATAGCTAAAAGTCTTTTAATGCCAAATGGGGCAGTAACTTGCAAGTCGATCAATTAAAAAAATTACCGTTTGTGAAAGGAACTTTGTACTTGAGGCTGTTGGCTTTATTTTCAAGTAACTGTTTATAATATATCGCTTTTACCCTACACGGAACAAACTTTTCTTGTATTACACAGCACTTATAAGACTAACATATAATTAATGTATAATCTATGTTTACCTATTACTAAACTATCCTTAACTTTAACCTTTCTGTTTAACTAACGTTTATTGATTTTTTTAACCCTTTTTGTGCAACTCATGCCAAAACAACTTGGAAAACTCACTCTTTACTCTGTTGATGATCTCCACAAGCAACTCGGACTTAGTAAAATGACCATCAGGGCTTACCTGCGGGAAGGAAAAATCCGTGCCCGAAAGCTGGGCGTGCAGTGGTATGTGACCGAAGATGCGCTGCGGGAATATTTCAACGAGCCGCAATCCGCAGAAACGCCAAAAAGAAAGAAGTCAACCAGCTATCGTTATGTGGTAAAAGGGGTGAATGATCTGGTCAGTGAGCAGGAGGAATGCGATTCGGTTGAGGCAACGATCGAATGCATTGAAAATCAGGCGATCATCAGCCTGTTCCAGGTTTCGATCATCAATCGCGAGAATGATGAAGTAGTGGAATTAATCAAAGCGCGCGATTTTCTGGAACGGCATACTCAATAGAAGTAATTTGCATCAAATGTCATCCCGAACGCATGTGAGGGATCTCAACTGTTGATAAAGCTTTTTCCTTAACACTTGCACCTGCTTTTGTCACATTTGAGATCCTGCTTTCCCAAAAATACGGGGTCATGGTCATAGTCAGAAAAAATATTTTTTACAAATCCCTAAAATTCTCAAAAATGCTTAAAAAAGAAGAAACCAAATTAGAAATTTTCGCTTTCGGCAATGATGCTGAAAGCAGTCCGGATGACAACTTTTACTGCCTCGTCAACCTTACCAAAAGCCCCGATGGCATGGATTTAAAAAAGCTTTCCATGGCCGACCCCCGTACGTTTGATGAAACGTTAAATAAAATGGGATGCATTTTAATGCTGCGGGGTGATGAGGTTGAAGAGCTGATTAAAAGAGGCGACATCACTGATTCTGATTTGCACCGGTCGCTGTATGATTTGGCCGTGAAGGAAGAGATTATCTCTTAGATTAAGTTTTATTGTCACGAGCGGGACGCTCGCGCCAGCTTTTGGCTTCTGCCTTTTCACTTCTGCCTCCCTGCCACCAGTGCCAGCTTCGCAATAGGGCCGTTGTCGTTTTTGCGTCGGTGATTTCGCCCCGGTACACCATCTCTACCGCCTTGCGAAAAGGCATTCGTTCTTTGAGCAGGAATTCATCATCATCCGTCGCCTGTTTCATTTCCTCAATATCCCAGGCCACGTAGAAATGGATCACTTCATCGGCATACCCAATAGCGGGATAAAAATGTCCCACATATTCTATATTTTTGCAGATGAGTCCCGCTTCTTCTTTAAGCTCACGCTCGGCGGTGGTATCGGGGGTTTCACCGGGATCAATTTTACCGGCGGGCACTTCATAAAAAATTTGCTTTACCGGGTATCGGAATTGCCGCACAAGCATGATATCTCCGTTTTCAAAAACCGGCACGATAGCCGAAGCGCCGGGATGTTTAATCCATTCGCGCACCGAAACAGAGTTATCGGGCAACCGCGCTTCATCCGAAAAAACATGGAGGAGCTCTCCCTTAAAAACCTCTTTTGATGAAAGGGTTTGTTCAGTCAGTTTTTGCGAGTCGTTCATAGCAATAATTTTGTTTATCTTTGTGATGAAGTAAATATATATTGAGTTAATTTTTTACGATGTCATTTCGAGCGGAATCCCGATGGCTTTTATCGGGATGAAGCCGAGAAATCTCCTCCGCCTTAAACTTTCTGCTAACTTCAAATGGATGAGATTTCTCCGTTCGAGCGGAAAACCGCGCTCTCAGTCGAAATGACAATACTCTAAATCGTATATTTATAACTAACTTTTAGCTTTTACAAGCCAAGTATAAGAAAAATAGTTTTTCCATTGCCCGAAACTGTAAACATAGACCAAAAAAGCGTTGAAGTGAAGCAACAATTTTTCACGTGGTCGAACATCATTTCGATCTCACGAATTTTTGTGGCTTTCCCCATTGTGTACCTGCATTATATCAACAATCAGCAGATTACCTGGGTGATCACGGTGCTGGTACTCTATGGCATTTTTTCTGATTATCTCGACGGTTTCATGGCCAGGTTTAATAATGAGATTTCGGAATGGGGCAAGATTCTCGATCCCGTTGCCGATAAGTTCTGCGCCCTCATCCTGTTTCTTTACGCGGTTTATATCGGCATCATTCCGTTATGGTTTTTTATTTTGGAAATAGCGCGAGATGCGATCATCATGAGCGGTTCGCTTTACATTCGTAAACTGCGCGGCAAAGTGGCGATGGCGGTGATGTCGGGCAAAATCAGTGTAAACGTGCTGGGGCTGTACTGGCTGTCGGAGTTCTTTTATCCCGATGCCACAGCCGTTCATTACTATTTGATGGGCGCCTCGCTGGCCCTTATGTTTTTCTCATCCTTTGATTATCTTCACCGTTTCAATCAAATCCGTAAAGGTGCGGAATTTAATTGATTCGAATATTGCTCTTAGCTGTTGCACGGAGTTGCTCAGAGATCACAGAGAGTAACACAGAGAAAAATTTCTTTAATAATTCATCATATCTTAGCGTTCCTTGCGACACCTTTGCGAACTCTGCGGTTAACGTAACAACTATAAATATTTGATTTAACAATGGGTTTACTTGAAAAAATAGGGCTCAAAAAAAAGGAGAAAGTCGAAAAAGGCACTGAAAAGAGCCGCTCCGGCATTATGGGCAAAATCGGCAAAGCTATTGCCGGTAAAGATACGGTTGATGCCGAAGTGCTCGACGACCTCGAAGAAATTCTCATCACCTCCGACGTCGGCGTTAAAACCACGATCGAAATCATCAATCGCATTGAAGCACGCGTTGCCCGCGATAAATACCTCAACAGTGATGAGCTGCAGTCCATTTTGCGTGAAGAGATTATCGCCCTGCTCAAAGATCATTCTTCAGACATGCCTGCTGAGTTTCATGCCGAGTTCCCCGAAAAACCACACATCGTGATGATTGTAGGCGTGAACGGCGTTGGTAAAACCACCACCATTGGCAAGCTGGCTCATCTTTACAAAAAAGCCGGTAAAAAGGTGATGCTTGGAGCCGCCGACACCTTCCGCGCCGCCGCTGTTGATCAACTGAAAATATGGAGCGAGCGGGCAGATGTACCCATCATTCAGCAGGGGCAAAACGCTGATCCCGCCGCGGTAGCTTACGATACCGTTGCCGCTGCCAAAGCCCGGGGCGCCGACATCGCCCTGGTTGATACCGCCGGACGCCTGCACAACAAAAAATCGTTGATGGACGAACTCGCGAAAATCAAGCGGGTGATGGGAAAAGTAGTGGATGACGCTCCCCACGAAGTGCTGCTCGTGCTGGATGCTTCAACCGGCCAGAACGCCATGCAGCAAGCCAAAGCCTTCACCTCATTCGTTAACATCACCGGACTCGTACTCACCAAACTCGATGGTACGGCCAAAGGCGGCATTGTGATCGGCATTTCTAATGAACTGGAAGTTCCGGTGAAATACATTGGGATGGGTGAACAGATTGAAGACCTACAGGTTTTCGACCGCGAACTGTTTGTTAATTCGATGTTTAAGGATTAAAAGTAGAAATTTTCATCCGGGTTCTTGCCCATCGAAGTTTTAACGTAGTTGGGCTGGGGCTGAAGCCGGATGAATGGGTTGCCTTCATCCTTCTCGATTCACTCATCGGACGACAAAACCAGTCGCCGGATGAAATGAAGATTCCCCTTCAAATGCTCAAAGGGGGGCTTCCGCTCTTAGATCCAGA
>DASSAY010000211.1:0-2741 GCA_035699185.1 Balneolaceae bacterium
GCGTTGTTTTCCAATGACGCTGACAGGAATCGGAAAACCATCGGTACTCTGTCAGGTCAATATTGAAGTATTAAATATTAACTTTTAAACATTACACAAAATGCCACGTTCAAGAAATAAGGTGGCTTCCCGTCGCCGTCGCCGCAAGATTTTAAACCAGGCGAAAGGTTACTGGGGCAAGCGAAAAAATGTTTATAAAATTGCGAAAAACGCGGTTGAAAAAGGGATGCTGTACCAGTATCGCGACCGCAAAGTACGCAAGCGTGAATTCCGAAAGCTCTGGATCACCCGCATTAACGCCGCTGCCCGTCAAAACGGTTCAACCTACTCAAAACTGATGGGAGCCTTAAATAAAAAAGATATCCAGATTAATCGTAAGGTTTTAGCCGATCTTGCTGTTCACGATCCGGAAGCATTCACTGCTATTGTTGAAGAAGCAAATAACTAATAGCCTTTGATTATTTATAAGCCGGTCAACCCGTAGAGGTAGATCGGCTTTTTTTATTTTTATTGATAAGTTCTACTTTAGAGACCATCCCAACCCCTCCCTATCCGATAAAAGCATCGAGACAAGGAGGGGCTTTTGTCCCCCTTCGCCGAAGGCGTGCCTATGGCAGAAGAGGGGCTCGGGGTATGACCTTCTGCGAACTATGATAAGTTTTAATAAATTATCCCATGCTCGACGACATCAAAGAATTACAGAAAGAAGTAAAAGAGTTCTCCATTTCTAATGAAGAAGAATTGGAGGCGTTCCGGCTGGAATTTATTTCGCGAAAGGGTAAAATTCAGTCTATGTTCTCGCGCATGGGTGAAGTGCCCAAAGAAGACCGCGCGAAAGTAGGCAAAGCCATGAATGATGTAAAAAACCTGGCGCAAGATACTTTTGAAGAAGCGAAAAAACGTCTGTCGGAGAAAGAAACTGTTTCTCAAAAAGCCACAGATGATATCACCTTGCCCGCCCCGCCCTTTCCTGTCGGTTCGTTTCATCCGTTGACACAAACATTAGAAGAGATGAAAAATATCTTTTATCGGCTTGGGTTTTCGATTGCTGACGGACCGGAAATTGAGGATGATTTTCACAACTTTACTGCGCTCAATTTCCCGCCCAATCACCCGGCCCGGGATGAACAGGATACTTTTTTCATTCGGAAAAGCGATGATCCCAAGGTTGATGATCTCGTTCTGCGCACGCACACATCACCCGTTCAAATCCGGCTGATGCAGGAAAAAGAACCGCCCATTCGCACCATTATGCCCGGGCGAGTATATCGAAACGAAGCGGTTTCTCCCAAATCATACTTCCTGTTTCATCAGGTTGAAGCGCTTTATATTGATACGGATGTGAGCGTTGCCGAACTGAAAGAAACGCTGATCAGCTTTGCTAAATTGATGTTCGGTACCGATGTTAAATATCGCTTGCGTCCCGGTTTCTTTCCCTTCACCGAGCCCAGTCTGGAAATGGATATCTGGTGGGAGGCTCATGGAAAAGGACGATGGCTGGAAATTCTTGGCGCGGGAATGGTCGATCCCAATGTGTTAGAAGCGGTAGATATTGATCCCGAAAAATACACCGGCTACGCCTGGGGAATGGGGGTTGAACGAATCGCCCTGCTGCGCCATGAGATTGATGATATTCGTATTTTTTACGAAAATGACGTCCGGTTTTTGGAGCAGTTTAATTGAAAGATGAGGTTTATTCCTTAACTTTAGATAAATGATAAGTCGATTTTACTGCTATGTCTGTACAAACAGTATTAAATAAAGAACAAATTTTTCAACTCCTGAAAAATCATGCAAAAGAAGTTCAGGCGTTTGGGGTATTCAAGTTGGGTTTGTTTGGCTCAATAGTGCGTGGCGAACAGAATGATAAAAGTGATATCGATTTTCTTGTAGAATTCAATGAAGGCCAAAAAAACTATGATAATTTTATCCATTTAGTCTTTTTCTTAGAAGATATTTTTCAAAAGGAGGTAGATTTAGTAACAAGGAAATCACTCAGCGACAGATTAAAAAAAATTATTGACAAAGAAATTGAATATGTCTCATTCAATTCTTGAATATCTTGATCACATACTTATTGAAGCTTCCTTCCTTTATGAAGAATCACAAAATTTGCCTTTTGATGAATTCATAATCGATGATACATTGACACGCGCGTTTTTAAGAAGCCTTGAAATTATTGGTGAAGCTTCCAAAAACCTTCCTGAAAATTTTAAAGTAAAACATCCTGAAATTGAATGGAAAAATATGGCAGGTATGCGTGATAAATTAATCCATTCATATTTTGGTGTCGATTATGATATCGTTTGGACCGTTGTTCAAACTAAAATTCCCGCCTTAAAGCAACAAATTGAAACCATTATTCAGGATCTCGAAGAATAACAGATGAAAATATCCTACAACTGGCTTAAAGAGTTTATAAACCTTGAATTATCACCCGAAGAAACCGCCGAAAAACTGACGCTCATCGGGCTGGAAGTGGATGAACTGATCTCCTACGGCAGCAAGCTGAAAGGCGTAATCGTGGGTGAAGTGCTGGAAGTCAGCGAACACCCCAATGCCGATCGTTTGCAACTTTGTAAGGTAGGTTTGGGTGATGAAACCGTGCAGATCGTCTGTGGGGCACCAAATGTTGCGGCTGGACAAAAAGTGCCGGTAGCTACCGTTGGCTCAAGCCTTCCCACTGATAACGGTGAAACCTTTACCATCAAAAAAGCCAAGCTGCGGGGTGAAGAATCCAA
>DASSAY010000212.1:0-13160 GCA_035699185.1 Balneolaceae bacterium
AGGGCTTTTGCCAAATTTTCCGTTAATAATTAATCTTTCTGGTGCCAATTTAATAGAATCATTATTCTTAAATTGAACTTGTGCAAAAGCCGGCGTAATAATTGTATTTTGACTATCAATCTCATTCTGAGCCTCAATAATCCCACTATCTTTAAAGAAGGATCCGAATAAAACCGAAGGATTATGTTGACTGCCTACTATTACAAATGAGTTTTCAGACTTTTTAATTTCCAAACTCGTTGATTCTTCTAAAGTTAATTGGTTTTATTTAGTTCCAGCAATGCTTTCTAACGAAAAAACATTCAAACATCTTTATGTTTTTGAAGTAGAATAAAAGATAAATTTATCTATCAAACAAATAAGTAAAAATAAAATAATTTTATTTGTTATACTTATATTATACGCATAAATACTAAGGTATTGCATACCAATGATTTACAAGATTTAAAGTACCCCTACCAGGAGTCGAACCCGGATTTAAGGTTTAGGAAACCTCCGTTCTATCCACTTGAACTATAGGGGCGTTTGTATCAACTAAAACAGACTGGCTTGCTCGTTGTCTTCTTTCTCGGCGTGTTCGATGATTGGCTGTGTCATATCTTTTTGGTTGACCAGCAACATCTCTGCATTGAATTTTTTATTATAAATGCGGCGGGCCAATCCCTGAAGTGCTTTTTCACCGCGCGGGGTGATAAGCAGCCGCTCCTGGTCATCAAGCGAAAGAAAGCCGAACTCTTTTAAATCGTTAACGATCATATAAGCGAGTTTGCTGATGGCTCCCGCATGCTGCTCCACAAAATCACGTTTAACGGCCTCTTCTTTGGCTGAATGAACCAGTCCCAAGATATTCATTTCGACTTCTGTCAACGGATAACCTTCGCAACTCTTGGTGAGCGTTTTGTCCCACGCTTTTTGGCTGTAGTACTGTCCAAACCACCACTTACCTTCTTTGATAAGGTTACCGGTCTTTGCGCAGGCAAAATATTCACCCGGCTTTGCCTTTTTAGGAATGCCGCGGTCGCGATACATCGATACGAGCGTGGCAAGATCTAACTCATGCAAATTGGGAGGATACTGAAAACAATATGTTGGTTCTTTCTCCATGAAGGAACACAGATTAAGCGGATTTTTGTGATTGACGCAGATATGAAAAAATAAGTCTAAACTATTTCATCTGCAAAATCTGTTTAACCAGCTTCATCTACAAGCTTAGTATAGTTTAAAAAATAATCGCAGACTATTTAATCAGTGCAATCAGGTTAATCAACGTAATCCGCGATCATCCTTTTTCTTCGATTAGCTGCTTGGCCATATCCATGGAAACATCTTCGGGTTTGATGTCATCGGGCAGACTGATGTTCTTTTTACCGTGTTTTATATAAGGCCCGTAACGGCCAGTCATCACCCGTACTTTTTTACCGCTGTCGGGATGATCACCCAATTCTTTAATGGTATTTGAACCCCGTTTTTTGCCCTTCTTTTGAGCCAACAGCTCTACCGCGCGATCCAGTTCAACTTCCAGCACGTGGTCGTCCTTTTTCAGTGAAGCGAACTTTCCGTCGTGAACCACAAACGGGCCATAACGTCCAACGCCGGCTTTTATCACTTTTCCGGTTTCGGGGTGATTGCCCAGCGGACGCGGCAACTCGAGCAGGCGCAGCGCGAGCTCCAGGTCTACGTCGGATGGTTTCATGCCTTTTAGCAGCGAAGCCCGGTTCGGCTTTTTGTTATCATCGGTGACTTCGCCTTCCTGCACATAGGGCCCGTACCGGCCGTTCAGCACAAACACCGGTTTTCCCGATTCGGGGTGATTGCCAATAGATTTCGGGCCTTCTTCTTCAGCCTTCATCAGCTCAGCCAGCTTATCAACTGTGATGTCGCTGGGCTTCCAGCTTACGGGGATGGAAGTCGTCAATTCTTCGCCGTTAACCTGCTTTTTGATGTAAGGGCCAAAACGTCCCACAAAAATCTGGATATCATCCAAATCCTGAAGCGGCAGTTGCAGGTGCCGCGCTTCTTTCGGATCGATTTTGTCTTCCTGCTGATCAACTTTGGACTTGAGCCCGCTGTCGCCTTTGTAATAAGAGCTTAAGTATGAATTGGTATCCAGTTCACCCTGGGCGATTTGATCAAGTTTATCTTCCATTTCGGAAGTAAAATCGCTGTCCACCAGGTCTTCCAGGTTTTTTTCCAACAGTTCGGTAACCGCAAAAGCAGTGAAGGTGGGAATCAGCGTTTTGCCTTCAGATTCGGCATAACCACGGTTTTGAATAGTGCTGATAATGGATGCGTAGGTACTGGGACGTCCCACCCCGCGGTTTTCGAGCTCTTTCACCAGGCTCGCCTCAGTAAATCGTGCGGGAGGCTTCGTTTCGTGTGAAATCGGTTCAATACCTTTTTCAATGACTTCTTCTCCTTCACTCAATTCCGGCAGGAATTTTTCCTGATTTTCAAGCGCTGCATCCGGGTTGTCGCTGCCTTCTACATAAGCTCTAAAGAATCCGGGGAAGATAATTTCCTTACCGCTGGTTCTGAATTCAGCCGTTTTTCCACCTGCTTTGGCTTCGATCGTTACATTGGTGAATTCAAGTTCGGCCTGAGCCATTTGGGTGGCCATTGTTCGTTTCCAGATCAGGTCGTAGAGCTTCAGTTGCTGTCCGCGAAGGCCGGTATCAGCCGGTTTCTTGAAACTGCTTCCCGCGGGACGAATGGCTTCGTGGGCATCCTGTGTGCCCTTCGATTTGCCGCCGTAATTTCGTACTCGTTCAAACAGGTACTCTTCGCCGTACTCATCCTTCACAGCCGTTCGTGCCGCGTTGATTGCTTGTCCCGACAGCCGCGCCGAATCGGTACGCATGTAGGTGATGTATCCGTTTTCGTACAGCTTTTGAGCCACACCCATCGTTTGTTTGGCGGAGAAATTCAGCTTCCGGTTGGCCTCCTGCTGCAGGGTTGATGTGATGAAAGCCGGAGACGGATTTCGTTTCTGCCGGTTCTTAGTGATTTCGGAAACCTTCCATTCGGCTTTATCCAGGTCATCGCGCAGTTTGGCGGCGGATTTATCATCCAGCAAAACAAACTTCTTCGGCTTTTTGAGCTTGCCGGTATTTTCATCAAAATCTTTGCCCGAAGCCAGCCGCTTGCCATCTAAATGGGTGAGGTCGGCTTCGAAAATGTGTTTGTCATCCTGTTTGTGGAGCTGTGCTTTCAAATCCCAGTAGCGGGCTGAACGGAATTTCATGCGTTCTCTTTCGCGGTCGACTAAAAACCGCACGGCCACCGATTGCACACGTCCCGCCGATAGTTTGGGCGCAATTTTCTTCCAGAGCAGCGGCGAAACGGTATAGCCTGCCAGTCGGTCGATGATACGACGCGCTTCCTGGGCGTTCACCAGGTTCATATCGATATCACGGAAATTGCCGAGTGCGTTTTGAATGGCTTCTTTGGTTATCTCACGAAAAACCATACGTTTGACCGGCACATTGGGCTTGAGGATTTCGGTCAGGTGCCATGAAATCGCTTCGCCTTCGCGGTCTTCATCCGTGGCCAGTATCAGTTCATCTGATTCCTTGAGCAATTTTTTAAGACGGGTAACTACTTTCTTTTTGCCTTTTGGGATGACATACAGCGGATCAAAATCATCATCTGTATTCACTCCTAAATTTGCCCAATCTTCACCCTTAAATTTCTTGGGCACTTCTTTGGCATTTGCCGGCAGATCGCGAATATGCCCCATCGAGGAATCGATCACATAATCTTTGGGCAGATATTTCTTAAGCGTCTTAATTTTTGTTGGTGATTCAACAATCACTAATGATTTCATAAAATAGTTTTTCTACAAATTCTCAATCACTTGCTTTAACTCGGCAGCGTGATTTTTAGTATTTACTTTTTTGATAATGGCCTTTACGGTGCCATCCGTGTCGATAACGTAAGCCGACCGTGATGGGGCCTGGTATTTATTGCCGAACATATTTTTATCCACGATAGAATCGGTGGCTTTGGCAAATTTATAATCGGGGTCGGATGCCAAAATGTAGTCTATGCCCATTTTCTCGGCGTATTTTTTGTGTGATGCAATACTGTCTTTGCTGATGCCAATAAGATTATAGCCGTGCTCATCAAACCAATCTTCATCACCGGCCAGGCTGGTATTTTGTTTATCGCAGCCTGAGGTGTTGTTCTTCATATAGACGGAAACAACGGTGGGACGTTCCAGCAATTCACCGAATGTTACCGTTTTTTCTTCGCCGTTTTGAACGATGTCGAGCGTAAAGTCAGTGTCTATTTTGGAGCCTTCTTCAATCATAATACTGTAGTTTTGGGGCTTAAGTTAGCTGTTTTGGCAAATTACCTAACTTCACCCGGTGATAAAATCGTTCGATATAATTGGCATTAATAATAAACTGCTTAGGCTGATACTGCAATAATTCTTTTTAGCGCCACGAATTTAGCTGCTCAAGTTGAAGATTGGATGAAGGGAGGCAGACATCAAAAGGCAAAACGCAAAAGTGAAAAGGCAGAAGTACTTTCGTTATGTTTTTGCTTTCATAGCTGTAAGCATAGCGAAAACTTCATTCATTAAATCTCCTAATACTTTAATTTGGGGTTTAGATATAAATTGCAGTTTTAAAGAGATTTCTAATTGAGTATCCAGCTCGACTAAAGAAGATCGGGCAATTTCATAAAATCTTTTTCTTTCTTTTGAAGAAGACCTTGAGGCACCTTCTGAAATATTAGATGCTATTGAAACCGAGGCTCGTCGCATTTGACTTACCAAGCCAAACTTTTCTTCTCTGGGAAATGAATTCGTTGCTTTATAAACACCAGTGATTAACTGAATACTTTTTCTCCAAACTTCAAGACTTTTATGATTTAAATTTAACATAATCATCAAGTTTAATTTAAAAATTACTTAAGTAAGATCCTTTTCATCATCAATCCTTACAAACTTTCTGAAAAGATTCACTTCTGCCCTTTGCCTTTTCACTTTTCACTCCTTTATTTCTTATTTTAACCCAAATTACTAAACCAACTGCCACACCTTTAAAATCTGCCATCCATGCCCGAACGATTTGAATTCCATACCGAAGATGTCAGCTCTGAGGCTGAACTTACCGCAAGAATTGAGGAAGCTTGTGATATGATGGAATCAATTTATGAAGGGGGAGAATATCCGAAAGTGCTGGTTAAACGGTCGTGGTCGAAGCATAATCCCATCATTACGGGTGAAATTGCCAAACCCAAAGCGTACCGCTGGTATCTGTTGCGGGAGTTAAAAAAACTGGCTGAAAAGGGTGCCGTGATTAAAGTGATTCCATCCCGGGAGCGGCTGGCAATGAACGATCCACAGTTACTCGATAACACGGATGAAGACAGCTGGGACATCACCCAAAAGAAACTGTTTCTGTTCAGTCCCGAGCGCATTGATATTTCGCTGAACCGGCTGGAGCATTACACCGGAACCCAGCCCGAAGATTTTCAGCGCTATATTCTGTTCACCAATTACGATATGCATGTGGAGGTTTTTCTGGAGCGTTTTCCCGATTGCGTGCAGCCGGTGAGGCATGATGTGCAGATGCCGGCCTATCATCACAAACTGGATGACAATAAAGGCGTAACGCTCATCAACATTGGCGTGGGACCTTCGAACGCCAAAACCATCACCGATCACGTTGCGGTGCTTCGTCCCGATGCGATGATTATGGTGGGGCATTGCGGGGGACTGCGAAATCACCAGGAGATCGGCGACTTTGTGCTCGCCACGGGGTTTATGCGTGATGATGGCGTGCTCGACGATATTTTGCCGCTCAACATTCCCATCACCCCCAATTATTTGCTGAATGTGTATTTAAAAGAGGTGCTGGATAAATATAATCGCGATCACCGCCTGGGTACGATTTATACCACAGGAAATCGCAATTGGGAGTTCATCAAAAAGCGGACGGTTGAGCAAATCCACATGAGCCGCAGCATCGCGGTGGATATGGAATCGGCGACTGTAGCGACGAACGGCTACCGGTATCGCATCCCAAACGCAACGCTTCTTTGTGTGAGTGATAAGCCTCTCCACGGCAAGCCCAAGCTGAGTAATGAAGCTCAGGAGTTTTATGACAATTCGAAGCAGCTTCACCTCGAAATGGTGCTCGAAGTGCTGGAAATTTGCAAGCAAAACTATCCCGAGGGGCTGCCAAATGCCAGTATCCGCGCTTTAAATGAACCGCTGATGGGCGGGCCGGGTGATGATTAGGCATAGCTGAATGCTTTCCCTCCTTTTTTAGTTTCTGTTATTGAAAACAAGGGGAAAATCAATCAAGAGAGAAATGAGAGTCTTACTTTATATCTTTGGTATCATTGTTGTTATTGTTGTCATCGGGTTCATCGTGCTTTCCTTTACCGTTGACGGGATGGTAAAATCCGGTATCGAAGAAGTGGGCAGCGAAATGTTGCAAACGCAGGTTGATGTGGATGATGTCAGCATTTCTATTCTTGACGGCACCGGAACCATAGAGGGCATCGCGGTTCAAAACCCCGAGGGATTCAGTGATTCAGCCGCTATAAAATTGCAGAGCATTCACCTGAGCCTTGACCTTTCAAGCCTGCTTTCTGATACCGTGGTTATTGATACGATCATCATTAGTCAACCCATGCTATTTTTTGAACAAAAAGCGAATGGAGCTGTTAATCTTAGAAAACTTACCGAAAATATTGATATGACATCATCAAGCGAAGGCGGGATGATTATTGATTATCTGCGGGTTGATGAAGGGCTGGTAAAACTGAGTACCGAAATCGGCGAAGGCCGTCAGGCGCAGGTTAAATTTGATGAAATTGTACTCGCCGATATTGGACGAACGGGTAGCAACACTGTAGAACAAACGGTCCGGCAGATTTTAGAACCAATTATTGAACGTGCCATTCAGCAAGCCATCAAAGAAGGGCTGCTGGAGCAGGCAAAAGACAAGCTACAGAATATATTGGATTTGTAGATTTTTCATAAAATTGAACCAAATTTCAGTTCAACCCTTAAGCAATAGCTTCATTTAACCTTTCCCCAAAAAAGTCGTACTGTTGGTGTAATGAATATTTCGTTCGCTCGTCTAATCAACAGAAATGACAAAAAAAGAATTTAAAAATTGCGTATTACCGGCGCAGGACAAACTATTTCGTCTTGCTGTAGCCTTACTGGGCAACCGGGATGAAGCCGAGGACATCATTCAGGATGTGTATCTGAAGCTGTGGAATATGCGTAAGAGGCTTTCCGGCTATAGCAGTATTGAGGCCCTGGCAGTTACGATAACCAAAAACCTGTGCCTTGATAAACTCCGCTCGTATCGCAGCCGGAATCAAAATGAAGGCGGATTGGAGTTTCTGAACGAGGCTTCACCGGGAATGAATCCCCGGCAAAAGATGGAGGTCAATGAATCGGTGCAATACGTGCATCAGATCATTCAGGGGCTTCCCGAAAGGCAGCGATTGATCATTCATTTGAGGGATGTTGAGCAGTACAGCTATGAAGAAATTGCTGAAATGACCGGGCTGAAAATCAACAATATTCGCGTGGCCCTGTCGAGGGCTCGAAAGGAAGTACGCCGAAAATGTTTAATAAAACAGAATTATGAACACTCGAAAAATTAAACAACTGATCGACAAATATTTCGCCGGGGAAAGCAGCCTGGAGGAAGAACAGCAGCTGCGGGAGTATTTTCGTCGTGAGAACATCCCCGATGAATTAAAATCGTATGCCGGCCAGTTTCGCTATTTCGAAGAACAATCAAATCAACCCGCAAACATAGACCCTTTGGCTAAAATTGATTTTGAAAAAGAGCCTGATGCAAGATTAGAGAAAATAGTAGAAAAACCTGTAAGCGGTGCTTTTACCTGGCCGGTCCGCATCGCCGCGGGCTTTATTTTATTGCTGATCGGTTTCTCTGCCGGACATTTTTGGAGTGATGAAACCAGTGCTTCTGATCAGGAAATGACCACTTTACAAAGTGAAGTACGGCAGATAAAAGAAGCCCTGATGTACGACGGCATTTATCAGCAGGCTTCTGCCGGCGAGAGGTTATCGGCAGTTCATACTTCAACCCGGCTTTTTGCTAATGAAAAGCTGGACCGGCAAATCACTGAAATTCTCATTCGGGCCATGAATAACGATGAAAGCGTGAATGTGCGAATAGCTGCGGCGGAAGGCCTTTTCCAATTCAGGGAAGAGCCGCGCATCCGCAAAGCGCTGGTGCATTCTTTAAACGAGCAGGATGATCCGCTCATGCAGATTACGCTCATCAATATGCTGGTGCAGTTGAAGGCAAAAGGAGCGATTAACGAAATGAATAAACTGCTTATGAAATCCGATACGCGCCAGATTGTACGCAAACGGCTGGAGGCGGGTATTGCGGCGCTGAAAGCATAATAATTTTGATTTACAATTGATGAACATCTTTAACTAACCTAATCTAACTATCATGAAATATCTTACTCTTTTATTAACTCTGTTTCTGGCTTTTGTTTTTCAACCGGCCCGGGCGCAGCAATTTACTTATGATTTGGGCAACAGCGGTCAGAAAGCCATTAAATTCTCCCTGTCGAACAGTGACATCACCATTGAAGGATATAACGGCAGCGAAGTGGTGATTGAAAATACAGCTTATGAGCCACCCCCCGAACGCGCTGATGGCTTACGTCCCCTTTATGGCGCGGGCGTAGATAATACCGGAATCGGTTTATCGGTTGAAGAAGAAAACGGGGTATTGAAAGTGGTTCAGGCCACTTCAAACGACGGCGAATTTATTGTGAAAGTGCCGAATAAGGTGCGCATAATGGTTGAAGAAATGAGCTGGGCCAGCGGTGATATCAGCATCAGCAATCACAATGGGGAAATTGAAATTCAGTCGAAAACCGGCGACATCAAACTTGAAAATATTACCGGTCCTGTAATAGCCAGCAGCACCAGCGGCGATGTAGATATTGTCTTTTCGGAAGTTTCATCCACCACGCCCTCTTCGATTTCTTTGGTCAGCGGTTATATTGATGTGACGATGCCGGCATCCACCAAAGCTGATCTTTATCTGAGTTCCATTTCCGGTGAGATTTATACGAACCTGGATATTGAGATCAAAGGAGAAGAAGAAAACATGATGCGTCTTGCCGGCGGACGTAATATTGAAGGAACGCTCAATGGCGGTGGTGCTGAGATATCATTAAAAACCATCAGCGGCGACATTTATTTGCGAAAAAGTGAGGGAGCAGCAGGCGTGAGAACTGAGACAGCAAACGACGAAGAGAGGTGAAATCATGAAAAAATTAGTACTCAGTATTTTCATTTTTCTTTTGTGCGCTGATGTTTCAATCGGCCAAAGACGGCTGGTCGAAAAATCTTTTTCGATGAGTGGTGATAATAAAATTCGTCTCGATCTCCAATTTGGAGATATGATTTCGGTTAAATCATGGAATAAGGATGAAGTTTTATTCAAGGCTGTGATTGAAATCAATCAAGGCAAACTAAATGAAGCTTTAGTCCTTGATTTTTCTCAGCGGAATGGCCGGCTGGACATTGAATCGGACTATAATGAAGATTTGCTAAAAACCGGAAAGCGTGAAGATTGCCCGGATAAATATTCACAATTTAGCTGGGGTGATGACGATAACTATTATGTGGTATGCAGCCATATCACTTATCAAATTTGGGTGCCCCAAAATGCTGATATCGGTGTAGAAACTATCAGCGGTGATATTGAACTGGTTGATTTGAACGGTCCAATCCATGCTAAATCGATCAGCGGTTTTGTAGATTTAAGCTGGCCACAGGGTGAATCTGCTGATATAAGAATCAAAACTATTTCGGGAGAAGCTTATACCAATTTAGACAATCTGTTCTTTAAAAATAAAAAAGCGTACACCCCCCTGGTGGGCTATGAACTGAAAGGAAAAATTGGCAACGGCGGGCCGTTGGTTGTTTTAGAGTCGATTAGCGGTAATATTTATTTACGTGAGAAATGAAAATGCAGGTGGCAGCCCAAGGTGCATTGCATTGGTAACATCTTAAAGTCGGGGCGACAGGATTTTCCCGTAGGGATTCCTTCGGAAGAACCTGCGGCAGGTTCAATCAAATCTTTTAAATGAATTTATCCTATAAATAAGCTCTGTTTAAAAGTCGGGGCGACAGGATTTGAACCTGCGACCTCATCGTCCCGAACGATGCGCGCTACCGGGCTGCGCTACGCCCCGATTAATTTGGACTCATCGTAAAGATAAATAAATATTGATTGAGAACAAGGGCTAACCAGTAAGTTAAATCCATTTTGCTACTTTCCCTAATTCTTCTATCTTGTCTTCAAGCATTAACTAACCAATTAGTTTTATGACTGTTGATACTTTAACGGGTACAAAAGAAGAAATAATTAAGGCAGCGCGGACTGAATTTGCGGCTCATGGATACGAAGGTGCTCGCCTTCAGCAGATTGCCGATCGAATTGGGGTAACCAAAGCGATGATTCATTATTATTTCAATACTAAAAAGGAGCTTTTCGAACAGGTTTATAATGAATCAGTGGAAGAAATATTTGGCGGATTTTCAACGGTGCTGGAAAAAGAGGTCCCTTTATTTCAAAAAATTGAGGATCTGATTGACGAATGTCTTCAAAAATCACAAGGACAACCGGAAATTCTTTGTTTCGTGTTTACCGAAAGCGGACGAAAAACGGAGTGGCTGATCCCTCTTTTTGAGAAGCAAGCCGACATCAACCTAAAGCCATTGCAAGCACAAATGGCCAAAGCAGCATCTAATTATGAAATTGCTTCGGTTGAGGCCTCTCAACTGCTGCTTAACATTTTTTCTTTGTGCTTTTATCCGGTTCTTTCATCACCCATAAACCATTCGCTATTCAAAACTAACCAGTCGGTTAATGGCAATCGAAAGGGAATAATTCTCGATACCATTCTTAACTGGTTAACGGCTTAAACCTATCATTAAAACTTTGTCATAATCATTAGCAGACTCTAACTAACATTTAATAATCTATTAGTTACTTTTGGGTTCAATAAATAAAAAGAGAGGAACGATTATCTAAATCAGGCTTATGGGATCAGAAAATATCCGTCAACTTGCAGCAGTTATGTTTAGTGATATTGTTGGCTATACAGCAACCATGCAGGAAGACGAAGCGAAAGCAAATAAACAACGAGAATGCCATCGTTCGGTTATGACCAGAAGGTCTGCCGAATTTGGGGGAAAAATTCTGCATTTCTACGGAGATGGTGCGATTATTATTTTTAACAGCGCTTTTGATGCGGTTAGCTGCGGCATCTGCGTTCAAAAAGAATTAAAGAAACGTTCGGTGCCCATTCGATTGGGACTTGATATGGGTGATGTGGTTTATAATGATGAGGATATTTTTGGCGATGCCGTCAATATTGCTTCACGTCTCGAAGGCTTAGCCAAAGCGGGCAGCATTTTAATTTCGGGGAAGATAAAGGATGAAATTAAAAATAACGGGGCCATAAAAACGATTCCCCTGGGTTCGCACCCGCTAAAAAATGTGAAGCAACCGGTCAGGATATATGCTGTCGGTAATCCCGGCCTTAGGGTGCCATCACCTCAAAATCTTAGGGCCAAAACCGGCGGAGCGTCCGTTCGAGTTATGGTTTTGCCCTTTATGACGATGACTAACGAAGGCGATTTTGAATACTTCAGTGACGGGCTGTCGGAAGAAATCATTAATGAATTAACGAAGCTGCCGGGCGTTGAAGTTACATCCCGAACATCAGCCTTTGCTTATAAAAACCAAAATAAGGATGTATGCCGCATTGGCAAGAAACATGCGGTATCGCATGTGCTTGAAGGGAGTGTTCGTAAAAACGGGAACAAAATCAGGGTAACGGCTCAGCTTATAGAAACCGGTGAAGGTTTTCATTTATGGTCAGAAACCTATAAGCAACACTTGAATGACATTTTTTACTCGCAGGATATCATTTGTGCGAAGATTGTGAAAAAGATAAGGCAGAGTTTTGATATTTCAGCAACTAAGAAACGGAGTGAAATGTATGAACAGAGCCTAAAAACGGAATATGCTCCCTTTAGCTTGCTCAAATCGACCGGGGCGAAATTAGGCTTGGGTCAATTTTTGAATGGTTTGTCGCAAAATGGATAGCGTAAGATCAATCTCCTCGAGGTGCGTTCGAAAACTCAGCACGGCCAGCCGCAGGTAAACAGTTCCGTTAATATGGGTTGATGAAAGGAAAACACGCCCGTCGGCATGCATTTCTTCGACCAGCTTTTTATTGAAATCGTTCGCATCACCCGTCTTTGGTTTATATCTGAAAAACATGACCGATAGCTCCGGTTTGGGGCCTACTTCGATCCCATCAATTTGCTGAACTTCTTCATAAAAATAGCGGGTGAGCAGCAGCTTTTCATCCAGCGCCGCGCGGATAGGCTTGATTCCGAAAAGTTGCAACGGCAGCCACATTCGCAAACCCCTGAAGTGCTTGGAAAGCTCGGGTGAAAGATCCGCCGGTGACCGTTGTTCGTTGGCCTTATAGGTGTCTTGCAGATAATTGGCCGTCATGTGCTGCGAATCAAACAATTTTTGCTCATCCCTGACCAGCACCGCGCCTGAACCATAAGGCAAAAACAGGCCTTTATGGGGATCGATAGTTACCGAGTCGGAACGTTCAATGCCTTTCATGGTTTCTTTTCCATGCTCAGTAAGCAGAAAAAATCCACCGTAGGCGGCATCAACATGGAACCAGAGATTATGCTCTTCGGCAATGTCGGCGATATCGTTGAGCGGATCTACGGCGCCAATATCAGTTGTGCCGGCCGAGGCAAAAATGACGAGGGGAATCAAGCCGTTTTCTTTGTCGGCTTCAACCTGACGGCGGAGGTTTTCGGGCTTCATCCGGTAGCGCTCATCCATCGGGATTTCACGCAGGTTTGCTTCACCCAGGCCCGCGAATTTAAGGGCTTTAATCACGCAATGATGAACCTGGCGCGTGGTATAAATAACGGCGCGGTGAAAATCTTTGGCCTCAATTTTTGCGTCATCACGTGCGGTCACCAGGCCAATGAGATTGGCCATAGATCCGCCGGAAGTTAAATTGCCGCCCGCGCTTTCGCCATAGCCGATAAGATCACACAGCCAGCGAATGCACATATTTTC
>DASSAY010000213.1:0-8123 GCA_035699185.1 Balneolaceae bacterium
AGTAAGCAGGGAACTCGAATTCCAGGGCCGGTTTGATGGTTGGCTCCAGTCCCAGAATTCGGGCATACTGAATCTGCTTATCCGAAAGCGGACGAGTGACTAAAATATTTAATCGCTGATTCATCTGATTAACTGATTATCACAGATTAGATTTGATTAACTGATCTCACTGACTAAATAATCAATGCAATCAGTTGCATCAGCTTAATCCGTGTTCTTCATCTGCTCAATAACCTTAATAGCTCCTTCATTCAGCAATTCGCGTGCAGCTTCATGACCCAAATTTCCCGCTTTTCCGACGGACACTTTCTTTTCAAAATCATACCGCTCGCTTCCGTCAAGGGTGAGGGCTACGGCTTTCAAATGAACCTGTCCGTTTTCAATCTGGGCATAAGCACCGACGGGAGCACTGCATCCGGCTTCCATATCATGCAGGAAATCGCGTTCAATGGTGGTACAAAGAGCCGTTTCATCGTGATTGAGCTGAGAAATAATTTCTTCCATTTGCTTATCATCTTCACGAATCATCACCGCCATTGCTCCCTGCGCGGCAGCCGGAACCATCCAATCTAAATATTGAGTGATGTGATGTCCCAAACCAATTCTAAGCAATCCCGCCGCGGCAAAAATAGCTCCGTTCCAGTCATTGGAATTCACCTTTTCGAGGCGCGTGTTCACGTTTCCGCGAATGCTGGTTGTGCGGTGATTGGGATAACGATTTAACCATTGAGCGCTGCGACGATTACTGCTTGTGGCGATCGTAGCTTCATAATCAGGGCTATTCAAAAAGTCTGTTCCTTTCGGAGCTACCAGCGTATCGCGCGGATCGCCGCGTTCTAAAATGGCTGCTATTTTTAAGGGAAGCGGGTTTTCGGTAGGCAAATCTTTAAAAGAATGAACCGCAATATCGATCTCATTTTTTAGCTGAGCGTTATCCAACGCTTTGGTAAAAACGCCCTTGCCGCCCATTTCCATGAGTGGTGTAGAAAGATCAATGTCACCTTTCGATTTAACAAAAATCAGCTCGTTTTCATGGCCAAGTTCTTGCAGTTTCGCGGCTATCTGCTTTGCCTGCCAGGTTGCCAATTCACTGTCGCGCGTACCAATTCGAATGGTTTCCTTACTCATTGGGAACTTCGGGTTTGAGCTTAAACATATCGCTGACCACCTTCGCTACCTGTTCCGATTCGTGGTGATCGCGCAGATGTTCGATTGAATAAGCGGCGATTTTATTTACAATGCGGCGGGTTAAATGCTCAACTTTCTCCTTATCGGTATCCGAAATTTTATTCTTGAAAAACTCGAATTCGTCTTCGCGAATAGCATCAAATTTACTGGTGAGTGCTTTGATCGTTGGAACCACCTTTTGCTTGCTGAGCCAGTTCGTGTAATCGGTCAGCTCGTCATCAATAATTTTCTTTACGAGCGGCACATTTCCTTCCCGCTTTTGATACGCTTCATCGGTAACATCGGTCAGGAAATCCATGTTTGCGAGATCAACAAACTTGAGTTCGCCAATCTGGGGATCAATATTTCGGGGTACGGAGAGATCAACCATCACTTTAAATTTCATGTCCAGCAGTGATGGTTTCATATCATCAAGGGTGATGACCGGCTTTTTGGCGCCGGTTGCTACGATCACCAGATCGGCTTCAGCAATTTGCTCAGGAAGTTTGCTCATATCAGCTACTTCCAGGTTGAATTGATCAGCCACAAATTCAGCCCGGTCTCGGCTTCGGTTGATGAGCGTCAGTTTTCTCGCCCCCAGGCTAACCAGATTCTTACAAGTCACTTTGCCAATTTTTCCGGTACCGACGAGCAGAATATTTTTGTCTTTTAAGCTGTCGAAGGTCTTAGTGGCAAATTGAACAGCGGCGTAGGCGGTGGTGGCGGCGCCTTCACCCAGCGATGTTTCATTTCTCGAACGCTTATGAGCGCGAAAAACATGTTGCATCAACCGGTGAAGCTTGCCTGAAACAGCGTCCAGTTCACAAGAAAGTTCATACGCTTCTTTCACCTGCTTAACGATCTGGACATCACCCAGAATCTGGGAATCGAGTCCCACGGTTACATTAAAAAGATGCTCAACGGCCTGCCGGCCCGTTTTTTCAAATCCATAATTATGAAACTCATCGAGCGAAGCTTGAGAGTAGGTTACCAGCAGCCGGATGAGCTCCTGCGGAACGGCATTGCGGGCAAAAATTTCGGTTCGGTTGCAGGTTGAAATCACAAACAAGCTCTCGATTCCTTCGCGCTTGGCTCCGGAAATTAGTTCTTCTTTTTGCGCTTTATTCAGGCTAAATCGCTCGCGAATATCAATAGTGGCTTCCCAATGGTTCACCCCAACCACACAAAAATTCATTATTTCGGGTTGATCTACGGACATCTATCAGGCTGAAAGGGTTTTTGATTCTTGGTTATTCACATCTTTTAGATCAAGCTCGTAATCCAGTTTATTTAAGGCTTCATCAGCCAGGGCCCGGATGTAAGCAGGATGATTATTGATGCCTGCCATCACTTTCAGATGCTCAATTTCGTATCCTTTTTCTTCAAGGTCTTCGCGAAGCTCAATGCCCAGCTCATAGAGCGTTTCAATATGATCGGTCACAAAGGCGATGGGAATCATCAGAAAATTTTTGATGCCGTAATCCAAATGCCGTTCAACGAGCTCGGCGGTATTCGGCTGCGTCCATTTTTGAGGGCCCACTTTCGACTGAAATCCCAGCCAGTACGATTCTTTCCGCCCGCGCAAATTCATGATGGCTTCCATCGTTTCCTTGATCTCGGTAGTGTAGGGATCGCCGCTTTTCACCTCGAGTACCGGCGTTCCGTGAGCACTAAAAATAAGATGCGTTTTGTTTCGCGTTTCTTCATCCATCGCCTCCAGCGCCTGATCAATCCGGTCGTTCATCGCCTTCAGGTAATTTGGATTAAGATGGTAATCCTTCACATGAAATTCTTTCCAGGGCGTTCCATCACCGAACTGCTCTTCGCGTTTGTTCTCCCAATCCCGAAAACTGCTTCCGGTGGTGGTCCATGAAAAATGTGGGTAGAGTGGCACCATCACTGCATGGGTGATGCCGTCTTCGACCATATCTTCCATGGTCGTTTCAGCGAACGGCAGCCAGTAACGCATGCAGGTGTATACCTTCACAAATTCATCGGGCAGCATCTTTTGCAGGTGCTTTTCCAGCCCGCGTCGCTGTTTTTCTGTTAAGCTGTTGATGGGTGAACAGCAGGTTGAAACATTGCCGGTTTTGCGGTTCAGGCAGTGCTTGTTGCCCATGCAACCATTCGGGCAACCGTTGATTTTCTCGTAATCTTCTTGCACTTTGGGAGCACGAAATTTGGAGATAATCTTGGCGAAGGCATCCTGCATTTTCCCGCCTCCCATTTTGATGATGTCTTCATCACGAAAAAGATTGTACAAAAACGGACGCATGGCATAATCAGCTGTAGGCCCGCCCATATTCATTAATACAATCCCGATTCGTCTTTCGTCTGTGGACATAGAATTTCTTTGATTTACATTACCACGGAGACACTAAAAGCACAGAAGGTTCTTTTCATATTACAGATTCTTTAGTGTTTTTAGTGCTTTAGTGGTAAAAAGTGAATATCAAAGTAAAGAAACCCATTCTTTGTGAAGGGAATTTGAAGAAGGCAAGGCGAATGTTTATTTGGAATGAGTCTATGGTTGTAAATGCCAGGCACTTTAAAAGTGCCTGGCATTTTTTTAATTCTTCATCGCAGGCAGCCCAAACCTAAAAACACTACCCTTCCCAACCTCACTCTCCACTTCAATCTCCACACCATGCGCATTCAAAATACTTTTTACCACCGCCAGGCCAAGCCCCGTGCCGCCTTTATCGCGGGATCGGGCGTTATCGGTGCGGTAAAAGCGGTCGAAAAGGCGGTCGAGGTGCTCTTCAGAAATGCCGGTTCCGCTGTCTTTTACTTCGATCGTGGTTCTATCTGCATCGCAAAAGTAGCGCAGACTTATGCTGCCTTCATTCGTATATTTGATGGCATTGGAAATGAGATTGTCAATCACCTGCTCAATTTTGCCGGGGTCGCCAATAACCTTGCATGAGTGCTGATCTACATCCAGTTCAATATTTTTTTCGCGGGCTTTATCGCCGTACCATTCCTGCATGTGCCGGGCGATGCCGGCTAAATCAAACTCCTGCATTTCCACAAAATATTCATCCGAATCGTAGCGCTGCAAGGTCAGCAGGTCTTTAAACAGCCGCGAAATCCGTTCGGTCTGTTTTTGGGCGGTTCGCAGGTACTGCTTCTTTTTTTCGGGTGATGTCTTATCCATTTCAACCATCTCCAGCGCGCCCGAAATAGTGTGCAGAGGGTTGCGAATCTCGTGGGTGATGTCTCCGAAAAACTGTCGCTGCTTGGTAGCAAATTTCTTGATCTGCTGAGTATCAGCTCGTAGTTTTGATGCCATTTGGTTCAAAGACGTTGCCAGGGCACCAAATTCATCACTCCGTTTGATATCTATTTCGCGATCTACATCACCGTCTGCAATGGCCTGGGCGGCGTTTTTGATCTGAGTGATAGGCTTGGTCAAATAACGCGAAATCCAGATGCTTACAATCACGACGAGTCCGATGGAAATGAACATGCCGTAGTAGATAATCCAGCGGATGGTTTTGATGGGGGCATAAATCTGATCTTTAAGCTGACGCACCAGCAAGAACCGGGCGTCGCCGGGAGCTCCTTGCAATAAAATATAGCCGGTTAGCACTTCAGAATCGGGGTGCTTGGGAAGCAGGGGGAGATCACCTCGGACTCTAAGACTTTCCATAATTCCAGCCGGCAAATAGGAATCAGGCCTAAAAACGGTATCGCTGCCGGCATAGGAGGCCAGCAGCTTTCCGGTTGAATCATACAGTGCAAGTTGATAGCCCGAGGTATTAGCGGATTGCTGCAGATGCTCTTCAAACTGCTCGTTCTCAGCCAGATTTGCCACCGTTACCGCCAGCCATCGCGTATCGCGGGCCATTTCACGCCGGCCTTCTTCCAGCAAATAATCGCGGATAAAAACAATAGAATAACTACTGATGGCCGTGATGCCAAAAATAAGCAGCAGAATAAAGGTCCACGCCAGTTTTGAACGGATTTTCATCGCAGATTTAGCTGATTAAGGAACACTGATTAAGCAGATTAAACGGATTAAGGCAGATCAGGTTCATCAGTTCAATCCGCTAAATCTGTGCTACACATTCACAATTTCTCGATTCAGCCCGTAGCCGATGCCGCGGTAAGTTTTGATGATATCACCCGCTTCACCCATTTTTAGCCGCAGGTTTTTGATGTGGACATCAACGGTACGGTCAAAAACAAACCGTTCTTCGCCGGTGATGTGCTTGAGAATCTCCTGCCGGGTAAAAACGCGCTTGGGATTTTTAAAAAATAACTGAACCAAGGTGTATTCGGTTGAAGTGAGATCCACTTTTTCATCATTCACGTACAATTCGTGGGCATCGGTATCGAGATAGGTTTCGCCGTATTGCAGCCAGTTGGCTTTTTGCGGATTTTGCCGCCTCAGCAACGATTCAACGTGCGCCTTCACTAAATTCAAACTGGCGGGTTTGGGGATGTAGTCATCTGCCCCAAGTTCAAGTCCTTCGATTTCGTCTTTTTCCTTGTCTCGCGCGGTGAGAAAAATGACGGGAATATCACCTAAAATCGGGTGATTTCGGATGCGCCGGCAGATTTCTTTTCCATCCACATTGGGCACCATAATGTCCAGAATGGCGAGATGAATTTCACCCGCATGCTCTTCAATCAGCTCCAGTGCGCGGTTGCCTTCGTGGGCAATGAGTACGTCATAATCGTTCATTTCCAGAAAATTGCCCAGCATTTCGGCGGACTCTTCTTCATCTTCAACTAAAAGAATGGTATGTTTAGGCTTCACAACAGTTGTTTTTGGACGATTGAATCACATCAAACAGCTTTCACGAAAATATCATTGCCTGTAAAGATAGCAAACTTTGGAGAGTATCTGAACAAAGACTGTTTTTATGAATTTTTCTTGTCATGATGAGGTTCTTTGTGCATTTTAGGGTAGTTTTAAAACTTCAGAATCAGATTCATGTCATTCGAAAATAAAGTTGTGTGGATTACGGGAGCTTCATCGGGTATTGGCGAAGCCCTTGCTTATGCATTGCACCGGCGCGGGGCGAAGCTCATTTTATCATCCCGGCGCGAAGGAGCCCTGCAAAAAGTTAAAGAAAACTGTAGGGGTGATGCTTCCGACATTCATATCATTCCGCTTGATTTGGCTGAAACAGATACTTTAAACGACAAAGCTCAGCAGGCAATTGACATTTACGGACACATCGATTATCTGTTCAATAACGGGGGAATCAGTCAGCGGTCACTGGCATTGGATACTAAAGAAGAAGTGCTTCGCAGGGTGATGGAAATCAATTTTTTCGGCGCGGTAGCCCTCACCAAAGCTGTTCTGCCATCAATGATTGAACGAAAATCGGGACATATCGTGGTAACCAGCAGTGTGATGGGAAAATTTGGCACTCGCCTGCGTTCTTCTTACGCGGCTTCCAAACACGCTTTACAGGGCTATTTCGATTCATTGCGACAGGAAGTAAGTCCGCATAATATTAAAGTTTCGCTCGTTTGTCCGGGTTTTATAAAAACGGACAACACTAAAAATATGCTTGAGGCGAATGGCGCTAAACACGGAAAAATGAGTCAGGGTCAGGAACATGGCATGGCAGCGGACAAATTTGCTGAAAAGCTGTTGCCGAAAATTGCCAAAGGAGAAGATGAAATTTATATCGGCGGCAAAGAGGTTTACGGGGTTTATTTGAAACGTTTTGTGCCGGGGCTGTTTGATAAACTCTTAAGAAGAGTTAAAGTAACGTAGTGAAAATTGTTGAATGATTGAATGGCTGAATGGTTGAATTATTGATTCAACAAGCTGTGGAAGGATTCCCTTAACTAAGTGATTTCAAATAAGTAATCAATGAATTCTTGGAAGTACTGCATCAAGGATTGATTTGACGGTTTGGTACCCGTTATGATCTTTATCATAAGTCGGATCATAGGAGGTAAATGAAATTGCTGCAATTTTAAAATGTGCACAAATCTCTTTTAATATTTCTTTTACCTCAGAAAGCAGCATGCCGTTTTCAACATAAAACTCATTCGCCCTTAGTTCGCTGGGATCGAATACATCGAGATCAATATGAATATAAAGTTCATCACAATGTTGAGATAAGAACTGTAAAGGCCGGGACAGAGTGGCTTTCGGATTATTACGAATTCCGGATACCGGAATTGAGGTAACTCTTGAGGAGTTTAAAAGGTTACGTTCTTCAGCATCAAGATCACGGGCTCCCATCAAAATAACATTTTGTTCATCAATAGGAGTGAATCCTGGCAATGTTTTACGCCATGCTTTCCAGCTGTTGCCAGTCAATATGGATAGCCCCATTCCATCAAAAAACCCGGACGAGGATGTATCAGGAGTATTAAAATCTGCATGGGCATCAAACCATACAACTCCCGGCCGGGTTAAATTTAATCCTGTTACTACCCCTATAGCCATATTGCAATTACCGGCCAATATGATTGGGAATCTATCATTTTTACATGTCTTGTGAATTAAATCAGAAAGCCTTCTATTCAGCTCCTTGGCCGCACCGGCTTCAGTGACAAAACTTTCTGGCAGCTTACATTCCGTATGTTCAACATTGTTGCCTTTGGTTTCCAAATGTCTAATCAGTCCTTGTCTGACAAGATGGATAGGGCCTTGACCCATTCTTTTCCTATAGTGTCCTGAATCCCATGGAATCTGTAGCAAAGAGATATTCATTAGAAAATTAATTCAGTACGGCTAACAGTCATAAATCCATAATTCAACCATTTACCAATTCAGTCATTTTTACCTCACCCCAACCGTTTTCGTTTGTTCAAATAGGTCAGCAGGGCCAAATCAAATTCTTGCTGCGTATCGAGCTCCTCGAAATCGATTTGAAACTCACTGCAAGCCATTTTGAAGCGATGCGTCAGTTCTTTTACTTTTTTCTGGTAGTCTTCGCGAACTTGAGCAGGCATGATTTCCATCCGCGAGCCGGTTTCCA
>DASSAY010000214.1:0-3631 GCA_035699185.1 Balneolaceae bacterium
TTGTTCATTTTTTTTGTTTGCCCAAAGAAAACGAACCAAAAGCCCCATAGGGATGCCCCACGGCAAAAGGGCACTTTTTCTAAGGTGTTCCGCCAGTGGGCGGACCGCCATGAAAAGCACTTCTTTCAAAAATTTTAACCCTTTCATTGGCTTTTCATGGCTACACTGAAGAAAAAGACAAAGAGTCTTCGCTTTAAAATACAGCATTTCTTTAACTTATACTTTATATCGAACTCACGTTAATTTACAGGATCAACAAACTTAAAACGATAATAACACCGAGCACAAGGGCCAAAGCGTAGCTGCTGGTAACGCCGGTTTGAACGTAACGGAACACGCTGCCGAACAGGCGGACGATACCGCCAACCGTATTTACAAAGCCGTCCACGATTTTCATATCAAACCGGGCGAGGCCTTTATCCGAAAAGCGAACCAGCGGCTCAGAAACAAGGCCTTCATACACTTCATCAAAATTGTATTTTTCTTGCCATACTTGATACAATCCACCAAAGCGGCTGGAGAGCCTGGCGTCGGATTCTTCGGTAGCGCCGCTGCCATACATTCTGTAAGCGGTATAAAAACCCCATATGGCTACTAAAATAGAAATACCCATGAGCAACCATTCCGCGGAATGAGGCAGCATCATTTCGTAATTTGCCGTAACAGGGTTCAACCAGTCATGCAACAAATTGATGTGGGCTTCTTCGTGGGTAAAGGTTGAAACCAGAAATTCCGGGATGCCGATAAAACCGCCGATCACGGATAAAATACCAAGGGCCCAAAGCGGAATCGTCATCGTTTTGGGACTTTCATGCAGGTACTTTTCAGCCCCGACTGCTTCTTTAATTTTCGCAGGCAGTTTAAATTCTCCGCCAAAGGTTCCGAACGTGAGGCGGAACATATAGAAAGCGGTAATAAAGGCGGTGATCATTCCCACGCCCCATAGAATAAAGTAGAGCGGCCCGGCAAATTCACCCAATCCGGCGTTAAAAGTATAGGCTAAAATTTCATCTTTAGAGAAAAATCCTGCCAGCGGTGGAATTCCGGCAATCGCAATCGTAGCGATTAAAAAAGTTTTGTAGGTTGAGGGCATGTATTTTTTCAGCCCGCCCATCAACCGCAAATCGTGCGTATCGAAATGGACATCCTTTCCTTCTTCATGCAATTCGTGCTCTACGTGCTCCATGGTGTGAATTACCGATCCGGAACCGAGGAAGAGACAGGCCTTGAAAAAAGCATGCGTGAGTACATGAAACAGCGCGGCGGTAAACGCCCCGGAGCCCAGCGCTAAAAACATATAGCCAAGCTGCGACACCGTTGAATAGGCCAGCACCCGTTTAATATCGTTTTGGGTGATGGCGATGGTGGCAGCCACGATGGCGGTCAATGCACCGATGACGGCAATAATCATCATTAATTCCGGCGACATTACAAACATAGGCGACAGGCGGGAAATCAGGTAAATGCCGGATGTAACCATCGTCGCGGCGTGAATGAGGGCCGAAATGGAGGTTGGTCCCGCCATAGCGTCGGGCAGCCATACGAAAAGCGGTATTTGCGCACTTTTACCGGTAGCACCGACTAACATCAGCAGGCCGATCCAGAATTTTGCATCGCCGGGAATGGCGTTGAGGTCGGCTAAAATCGTATCAAACCGGAGGCTGCCTACATAATGGAAGGTCATGAACATGGCGATTAAAAAGGCAAAATCACCAATTCGGTTGTATATAAAAGCTTTTTTGGCAGCGGCTGAATTTTTCATCTCGGTGTACCAGAAACCGATCAGCAGATACGAGCAAAGCCCTACGCCTTCCCAGCCGAGGAACATCAGCAGGAGGTTATCGGCCAGTACCAGGTTGAGCATGGCAAAAATGAAGAGATTGAGATAGGCGAAGAACTTCCAGTAGCCGTCATCATCCCACATATAACCGACGGTGTACAGGTGGATTAAAAAGCCGACGCCGGTTACGATCAGCGTCATCATTAATGAAAGCTGGTCTATCTGGTAGGCGACATCAGCATGAAAAGAGCCGGCCTGGATCCACGTAAAAAGCTCCAGAAAAATAGGCTCGGATTCTGAGCTGAAGTTGATGAAAAAATAAAAGGTGATGAGGAAAGGAATAAAAACGGACAGGTTCGCAATCGTGCCGATGAGCGTCTTTTTTGAGCGAAAAGAATCGGAGCATAAGCCGATGAGCCCGTTAATAAGAAAGCCCGCCAGGGGAAGTAAAATAACCAGACTTATAAGTGTTGTCGCAAAATTCATTAAAATGATCTTTCAGATTTTATCCACACAAAATTCGGCTCAAAAGTAGCCAATACTCCAAGTATTCCCAAGGAAAATTTCAACAGTGGCAAAGATAGGAAAAGATTTATGATTTGTGAATTATGAATTATGAATTATGAATTTTCAATCTTCAACTATATCTCAAAGGGTCTAAGGGTCTAAGGTCAAAAGGTCAAAGGGTCAAAGGTCAAAGGTCAAAGGTCAAAAGTGCCATGTACGAACGTTTCCTTTATGTACATGGTCACTGACCTATCATAGCTATATCTATTTAAAGTTATAAACAATACCAAGCCCTGTCCAAGTCCGTCCCTGCTAAGCGGAGTTGGTACGGAGTTGGTACGGACTTGGTACGGAGTTGGTACGGAGCAAGTCCCTGTTTAAGCGGAGCCCCTACGGAGCTTTATTTCGGGCATACGGAGCCCATATTATTAAAGTGCAGCTCCGCATAGCAGTTTAAAAAGTAAGGCTGAGGCTAAAAACATGGAAGCTGGAGATTAGAAGCTGAACATGTTGTGAGGAGTTCCGCTCCCGAATGGTTAATGTTTCCTTGTTATCGCCTGATAATAAGTTATCAGACTAAAATTTATAAGCTCGTTAAAACGAGCTGCTGTCTGATGTAGTCTACTTCCTAAGTGAACTATAGCTTTTTTGAAGGTATAAAGGCCATATGATCATTTAAGCGGTTGAAAATACAACATTTGAGCTATGACTTTATGATGGGAAAACCTATAATTCCATTGCGGATTTCACCCAAAAATGTTGCCGGTTTTTGATACAAATTGCTACAAAATGGACGCCGTTCCTACAATAATCCCAGTCCTTTAGGCGGATGGAATCGGTTTGATATTTATTTTTGTAGAGATCTTTTTCCATCTCAAAACAGATATATTTTTACTGCCATCACCCATCAATAGCGGTTGCCAAACCAAAATACATGGCCATTGCTGGTAAAGACGCTGACAGGAGCCAGAAAACCACTGGCACGCTGTCAGGTCAATTCTTGAACTATTCGAAATTTTCGAATAGTTGAATTCTCAGTCAACTCACCTGATTTAAATATCTCTTTAAGATGATAATTAATAGTATTTACCTCCACCCCAAAAAGCTCAGCCATCTTCCTTTGGGAAGCCCAAAGCGATTCATTCTCATATAAAACTTCAACTTTTTTCTCAGACTCAGGCGTTGAATAAATTAGTATTTCAAATTCATTGGCCATTTATTTATCCCTTTTCATTGCCAGGAACTATGATTTAAGCTCGCACCAAACTGCTATAGGAGTGCTAATAGTATTTGCGGTGGTAGTACATTAGAAAGAAACTTTTAAATCTAAACTAACTTAGCTCA
>DASSAY010000215.1:0-4595 GCA_035699185.1 Balneolaceae bacterium
GGTAAATCCTTTCTTGTTTCTTTCGTATGTAGCGTATGTCTTGCCGGTTTTACTAATTTATTCGGGTTTTTACCTGCTGCTGGGTATTTTTTATCTCATCCATTTGCTCCAGAACAAGCGCCTGGATAATGAAAAGAAAATTCTTTGGATTGCTGTCTTTGTTGCGTTCAATGCACTTTCTTTGCCCGCTTACTGGCTTGTTCATATATGGAAAGATGAACCAAATCAAGCTGAAAAGAAAACTTCAATAAACTATGGTTCACCGGGAACTGAATTCTAAAAATTATCGCCGCATCTGCATAATCAACTGGATGCTGGCGGTCCCTTTCTTTATCATTTTCTCGTGGCCCTATCTGTACCTCTCACATTTTGCCGGCATCGAAAAATTTATGGCTTATACAGGCTGTATTCTTTTCTCAGCTCCATTTTTGATTACCATTTTACACGGACACGTAACCATGGCACTGGGTGAAGCGCACCGGCATCACTATTACAATTGGCTGAATGAACACCCTCTCACCTATGGGCTCCTATTTCATCCCGTAGTAACCGGCACCCGGTTCCGGCTGATTTTGCTGGCTGCCAGTTTTTTGGTATTCGTGGCGGGGTATTTGCTGTCGTAGCTTTGCCACATCTCTCATTGGTTACTCTGCCATCCCCCTACCCCCTTCAAAGGGGAACAGTATTCCACTGATTATATCAGTGGAACTTACTACCATTTCAGGAGAAGAAATGTTCTGAATTATTGAAAAATAATTCTATAATCGTCCCCCTTCGAAGGAGGCGCAGGGGGATGACCTTTCTCGACTTTGAGGACATCCCATTTTAAGTATCCCAACTGTCGGGCAGGATACCCGACCTACATCAATACGCTTTCCCCGATTTCACCTGTTCAACTACTTCGGGATCGAGCAGCGTTGATGTATCGCCCATATCATCGGTATTGCCGGCGGCGATATTGCGCAGAAGGCGACGCATAATTTTGCCCGACCGCGTTTTGGGGAGCCCCGGCACCACCTGAATCTTATCGGGCTTGGCGATAGGGCTAATCACCTTGGCAACCAAATCATTGATTTCCTGCTTGAAGGCTTCCTCATCACCCACGACATCTTCACAAATCATAAAAGCAAAAATGCCCTCGCCTTTTATTTCATGCGGGTAACCGACCACGGCCGATTCCACTACTTTAGGATGCTCATCAATGGCGTTCTCGATTTCCGCGGTTCCAAGACGGTGGCCCGAAACATTCAGCACATCATCCACGCGTCCCGTGATGCGGTAATAGCCGTCATCATCGCGGCGACAGCCATCACCGGTTAAATAATAGCCGGGATATTTGCTGAAATAAGTCTCCATATAACGCTCATGGTCGCCCCAGATGTCGCGGGTCATTCCCGGCCAGGGCAGTTTGATCACCAGATCACCCTGCATATGACTTTCTTTGATCTCGCTGCCGTCTTCTTCATTCATTAAAGCAGGCTGAATGCCGGGCAACGGAAGCGTCGCGAAACCGGGTTTTGTGGGAGTGATTCCCGCTAATGGCGAAATCATAATACCGCCTGTTTCCGTCTGCCACCAGGTATCTACAATGGGACAATTTTTATGGCCGATTTTTTCATTATACCAGTGCCAGGCCTCTTCGTTGATGGGTTCGCCTACCGTACCAAGCACTTCCAGCGAGCTCAAATCGTACTTCTCCACATATTTGATGTCTTCTTTCATCAGTGCGCGGATGGCGGTGGGAGCGGTATAAAAATGAGTGACTTTGTATTTTTCGCATACCGCCCAGAGGCGTCCCGCATTGGGATAAGCGGGCGTACTTTCAAAAATAATGCCAGTAATACCATTCGCGAGCGGGCCGTAAATGATGTACGAATGTCCGGTAATCCATCCCGCATCCGCCGTACACCAGTACACATCGTCTTCGCCCACCCCAAAAACATCCCTTAAAGTGGTGCTCACAAAAATCATGTAGCCGCCGCAAGTATGCAATTGTCCTTTGGGTTTGCCGGTTGAGCCGGAGGTGTAAAGAATGAAGAGTGGATCTTCGGCGTCCATTTCAACGGCTTGATGCTCATCAGAGACGCCTTCCATCAAATCATGCCACCATTCATCGCGTCCGTTCTGCCAGTTGATGTCGTTCTTTGTGTGCTCGCAAACGATCACGCTTTCAATAGACGGACAGTTTTCAAGCGCTTCATCCGAAATTGCCTTTAGCGGCACCAGCTTGGTTCCCCGCTGGAGTCCGTCGTTGGTGATCAGCATTTTGGCGTCGCAATCCTGAATGCGGTCGGCCAGCGACTGGGCTGAAAATCCGGCGAAAACAATAGAGTGAATCGCCCCGATTCGTGCGCAAGCAAGGGCGGCAATCGCCAATTCAGGAGTCATCGCCATATAAATAGCCACCCGGTCTCCTTTTTCCACCCCTTTTGATTCCAGCACATTGGCAAATTTACAGACTTCTTGATGAAGCTGTCGATAGGTCAGTGTTCGGTGCTCTTCATCCGGTTCATTCGGTTCAAAAATAAAAGCAGTTTTATCGCCCCTGGTTTCAAGATGACGATCCAGGCAATTTTCGGTGATGTTCATCTTGCCGCCTTCGAACCACTTGATGTTACCTTCTTCAAAACTGCCGCTGTGCGCTTCATTCCAGCGTTTATGCCAGCTAAAATTTTCGGCTTCGCTTTCCCAGTAAGCCACCGGATCGTCAATGCTTTTTTGATAAACTTCTTTATACCCCTCAAACGAATCGATTTTGCGTTCCATAATAATGTTGTTTTTAGAATTGAAAATAATTTTGACTCCTGCCTTTATATATTAATTAATTTGAGCAGATAATCAAGGAAAAAAGGCAGAAGGCAAAAAGGAAAAAGCGGAAAAATTCTTCATCATTGCTTAATTTTCAGTTTGTATGCTATATCACTGAGAACCACTGAGAAGGCACAGAGTTACACGGAGAGAAAGCTCTGTGATAATACCTCTGTGTCTCCTCTGCGTAGCTCAGTGAAATTTGAATGTCCTAATCAACAATCATAAATCAAAAATCTGAATGGCTCATTCTCATTACCACGGACATTCACACGGTGAAGGCCAGACCGAAGGCCGGCTGTGGATTTCTATTTTCCTGAACCTGGGCATTACGCTGGCTGAATTTATCGGCGGACTCGTCTCCGGCAGTTTATCTCTGCTTTCCGATGCCCTGCACAATTTGAATGATACCACTTCGCTGGGCATAAGTCTTGTTGCCCGGAAAATTTCCAAAAAGGAAGCCAACCGTGATAAAACCTTTGGCTACCAGCGGGCTGAGATTATTGGGGCCTTCATCAACCTGATTACGCTCGTCATCATCGCCCTTTTTCTAATTAAAGAAGGCATTGAGCGGTTTTATAATCCACAGCCTGTTGACGGCTCAGTAATGTTTATTGTAGCCATCGTCGGGCTGCTGGGAAACCTTATCACAGCTGTTTTGCTGCACAAAAGCTCCAAAGAAAATATCAACATGCGCAGCGCTTACATTCACATCTTGTCCGATGCGCTCTCGTCAGTAGGTGTGATTATAGCGGGTATTCTCATCATGCAATATCAATGGTATATTGTTGATACGGCTCTGACCCTGGTTATCGCGGGCTACATTCTCTGGCAAAGCTACCTCATGCTTCGTGAAACCATTGATATTTTGATGGAAAGTACGCCTTCGGAGCTCGAGCTGCCCCATATTCAATCGGCCATGAACAAAATTAGCGGTGTGCTTGATGTCCATCATATGCATGTTTGGAGGCTGGATGAACACAATATTTTACTCGAAAGCCACATTGTAATTGATGAGAACCGGCTCCACAATATGGAGAGTATCAAATCAAACATTAAAAAGTTGCTGATGTCCGATTTTAACATCCATCACTCTACCCTCGAATTTGAATTTGAACCTTGCCATGAACCGGCCGAAAGCCCTTGTAATTAATATTTTTAAGACCATGAATACTGCTCTACGTTCTGCTTTTCTGATCATTTTTACTGCCGCTATTTTCATTTCCTGCAATAACCCTGAAGTTATCAAAGATGTGAGTGATGAAAGCTATCAGCTTGTCAATGCTCAGGGAGAAGCAGTAGCTTTTCCCGATGATTATTTGGGCAACATTTCAGTTATCACTTTTATTTACACGCATTGCCCGGATGTCTGTCCCCTCATCACTGCTAATATGAAAAATATTCAAAGCGGGCTGGAGGACGCTTCAACCGTCAACTTCATTGAAATAAGCTTTGACCCGCAGCGCGATACGCCTGAAGTGCTCAAAAAATACAAGGAGTTGTATGAACTGAATGATCAGTTCAGCCTGCTTACTGGCGATACGGCCAGTGTCCATTCATTACTCGAGAAACTGGAAATCACGGCCATCAAAGTGCCCCTTGATTCTGCCGGGCAAGATAGCGGTAACTACATGATGAAGCATTCAAATAAAATTTATTTAATGGATGAATCGGGACGCATTCGAATGGAATATCCTGCCAGTTTTGTGCCGCATGAACATGTAGTTGAAGACCTTAAGAAATTGCGGTGAAACCGTGTTTATTCATGATTTTTCCTAAAGGCCATC
>DASSAY010000216.1:0-4021 GCA_035699185.1 Balneolaceae bacterium
TTTCGGCAGTGGCTTTTTATGGACATCATCAAAAAGTCCTTCACTCTTAAGCTGAGCTTTTAGTTTTTCAAATGCTTTTTGCAGTGCGCCGACTCCTGCTTGTTTCACCGATCGAACAATTAACTGGTATCTGCCATGCGGTGGATATACCTGAATATCTCCGCCGGCAATAATTTGCTGTCCGTCGATGAGTTCAACTCCCAGTCGCCGGGCTGTGCTGCTCCAGATCACGCACGAAAGCTGCGCGTCATCATCTTTGAGCGTGAAATAAGTGTGTCCGTTGCGACTGGTACTCGCATTGCTAATTTCGCCTTCAACCCTGACGTCGAAGAAATTGTCTTCAAGAAGTGATTTTATTTCACCTGTGAGCTGTGAAACAGAAAGGGTTGAGGTTGCAAAAAGATCGGGTTGTGCCATTTGTGAGCTTGTTGGAACACGGATGAAACGGATGTGGCAGATTTCCGCAGAAACATTCAGTGAAAATCTGCTTAAGCAGCTCTTATCCGCGTTCTATTCACTATTATTGAATTCTATTGAAATCACGTATATTTGAACACAAAATAACAGAAAAAATGTATGAGTTACACTCCTAATTTACTTTTAAAAAATGTACGTCCGGTTGGTGCGGATTTTGACGGATCGAAGCGGTTTGATGTGAGAATCACCAATGGAAAAGTTGCTGAAATCGGAAAGGATTTAGATTCAAGCGATCAGGAAGAATTGCATGATGCGAAAGGCGCCTATCTTTCGGGCGGATGGATGGACATGCATGTCCACTTACGTGAGCCGGGCCAGGAACATAAGGAAACGATAGAAACGGGATGCGCCGCGGCCGCTTTTGGCGGATTTACCGAGGTAGCTTGTATGCCGAATACAAATCCCCCGATTCACACCCGCGATGTGGTGGAATTCATCAAGAAAAAAGCAGAGAAACTGGCGGTTGAAGTACATCCGATTGGCTGTGTTTCTAAGGAACGCGAGGGAAAATCGATTGCCGAAATGGCCGATATGAAAGAAGGCGGCGCGGTTGCTTTTAGCGATGACGGCGATCCGGTGTACGATTCGCAATTGATGCGCATCGCCCTGGAATATTCTTCGATGCTGGGCATGCCCATCATTAATCATGAAGAAGATTTGAAGCTTTCTCGTCCCGGCCACATGAATGAAGGCAGGGTTTCGGCGCGGCTGGGAGTGGATGGAACGCCCGGAATTGCCGAGGAAGCAATGATTGCCCGCGATCTTTTGCTGGCAGAATTTACGGGAGGACATATTCACGTAGCGCATATCAGCACAGCAAAAGCGGTTGATTTAGTTCGCCGGGCGAAAGCCGAAGGAGTGAATGTAACGACGGAGGTTTGTCCCCATCATTTCGATTTAACAGATGAGGAAATCGAGCGGCGAAACTTTGATACCAACGTCAAAATGCATCCTCCGTTGAGAACGCAAGAAGATGTAGATGCGATGATTGAAGGGCTGGCTGACGGAACGATTGATGCGATCTGCACCGATCACGCTCCACATTCGATTGAAGAGAAAGAAGTCGAATTTATTTATGCTCCCAACGGAATTATTGGACTTGAAACGGCCTGGAGCGTGAGTGTAAGTCAATTGCTGGAGTCTAAAGCACTTGATTTACAAGCTTTATTGAAGAAATTTGTTGAAAATCCGCGAAAGATTTTGAATTTGAAAGTTCCGCAGATTAAAGAAGGAACTACAGCTAATTTAACCCTTTTCAATACGGATGAAAAATGGACGTTTGATGAGAAAACGGTTCATTCGAAATCGAAAAACTCGCCTTATCTGGGAAGTGAAATGACCGGCCGCGCCGAAGCAATTTATAATAAGGGACGGTTTGTGGTGAATGAGATTTGAAGTGTCAGTCTTTTAAAAAATATATTTTTTGACTCAAAAATATTGTTATAACCACCCCTGCCCCTCCTTCAAAAGGAGGGGATTTTCTTGCCCATTCTGAATTTAATATTTGATTTAAGAATGTTGTTTCATTTAGAATTCTCCCCTTTACAAGGGGAGATGCAAGAGGGGTTGAAGTATTATAATTTTGATTAATAAAATGAATGTACAGGCGGGACGTTATCGAGTTCAAACTCTCAAATCATATTGATTTCTTTGTATCGATTCATAGCGGTAATAAGTTTTATATTTTTATTTAATGTAGCAGCCGGAGCTCAGCAATTACCCGATGCTGAATTTGGTGTGATTCCTGATTCCCTGTTTCAGATGCGGCAGCCGCTTCAAAATGCTGATGCTCCATACATCATCACTAACAAAGAAGTGGATGTAACTTTTACCGAAGATGACAGTTCGATTGTGGCTGTCATTGAACATCACACCCGCCTAAAAATATTCGATAAAAGGGCGAGAGAGGCTTCAATCATCTCTATCCCTTATTATTTTGACAATAATATGGAGCGAATATCAGGCATTAAAGCAGCTACTTATTTGCCTTCCGGTGAGCAAATTCCACTGAAGGAAAAGGAAATCAAGACCATCAACCTGAATGCGCGTTATAATGTGAAGGAATTTACGATGCCCGGCGTTGAGGATGGGGCTGTTCTGGAATATAAATATACCATTCGTCGTCGATATATTGAAGAGTTGCCTGATTTTTATCTTTCACACACCGTGCCGACGGCCGTTGCCAAGTTGACCATCACTTATCCACCTTATCTGCGCTACAAAATCTTTTTAGAGAATTATGATGGCCCGGTGCAGCATGGTTTCACCCGAACCGATACCAGTTCCGTGCCCAGGATTTTTACCATCCCGCGTCCGCCGCCCATTCTTACCGAACATTGGGTGGCTTACGATGTACCGGCGGTTGAAGATGAGCCTTTTGTACCTTCACTTAACGATTATCGAGGCAAAATTAAGTTTTTGATGAGCGAATTCGGGCTCCCGCGCCAGCCGCTTGAAAACAGCTGGCGGGTAGTGGTAGCCAGGTTGCGGGAGAAATCAAATCCTATGCGGCAGGTCCGGCAAAACGAGTTAGCTAAATCAATCGGTGATTCTATTGCCCGGGCAAATCGTTCGCTTTCTAAAAAAGCGGTTCAAGACAGCATCTATCGCTTTTTGAATGAGAAGATAAATTTTTCGGGAACTCGTTCTCCGTTCAGCGAAACTCCGGATTCTGTTGTACTTTCGGGGAAAGCATCGGGACAGGCGGCTATCAACCAGACTTTGCTGGCAATGCTGAGAGGAGCGGGAGTTGAAGCCTATCCCGTTTTCGTTTCGACTCGCTCTTCGGGAACCATCAACAAAGGGTTTCCTTCATTTTACCAATTTAATGCGATGTTGGTTCAATCCAGAATCAACGGTGAAACTTATATCATGGATGCCAGCATGGCTTTTAGTCAGCCCGGTTTAATTCCGGTTGAGATGAACAATACTCCCGGCTTGCTATTGAAGCCCAATTCGTTTGAATGGGTTAAATTTCAACCGGAGAAAAGTGTTTTTGATATTCAGGTTGAAGTAGATGCTGAGCTTCAGTCAAACGGCACTTTGAGCGGTACTATTACTGCCGTTCAAAAAGGATATCCCGCGCAGATTATTCGTCAGCAAAAAGCGGATGGGGCAAGTGAGAAGGAAATTTTTAAACGAATGCTCTTAGACGGATTTTTACAATTGACGACTGAAAACGTGCAAATTAAAAATTTAGATGAATACGGCCAGCCTATAAAAATCACGGGACAATTTACGATTGAACGATATGCTGCCAGTTTTTCGGATGGACTTCGGTTTCGCCCTATGCTGGTGGGTGCTTTGCCCGAAAATCCGTTTGAAAATAAAAATCGCGATTTGCCGGTTACGCTTGATGCTCCTGAAGAACTGGATGTTTCATACTCCATTTCATTACCTCCCAATTATTCTCTTAAAAAAGGGAATCAAAATCATACCTTAAGTTTGCCGGGGGCTGAGCTTGCTGAGTCTTATTCGACTCGTGAAAATGAGCTGGATTATGAATTCCATATAGACATCAACCGAACCCATTTTAGCACCGCTT
>DASSAY010000217.1:0-4157 GCA_035699185.1 Balneolaceae bacterium
AGATCATCGAAATCGTCCAGGTCGTCTAAATCGTCGAGATCATTGAGATCGAGATCGTCCAAGTCGCCGCCGGGCTCATCACCTCCATCGTCATCGAGGCCAAAAATAGAATCCGCATCGGCACTCTCTTCGAACACGCCCTGCCCTTCGCCCTGTAATTCAAAAGAAGGCGTTTCCGCTTTGATTTCTTCAACCAAAGAAAAACGGTCCAGTTTGATAAGTTTTACCTTTTTACCGGAAACCTTAAGGCGTGCCACCCGAATGACATCATCCTGAACCGTAAGTCCTATAAATTCTTTACTTCCAACCATTCGTTAGATAATCTGGCGGATTAAAATTGTGTTTCAGAAAGTAACTGAGCTAAGCGTTTCTTGTTATTGGCGTTATTCATGGCTTCTTCTTTCGAAATCTTGCCCGAATCATACAGCCGCTTTAAGTCCTGTTCCAGCGTGTTCATGCCCTTGGCGCTGCCTTCCATCAGCATCTGGTAAATTTCACCCACATTATCATTTCTGATAGCTGCCCGCACCGAGCTTGTGATGATCAACACTTCTTTGGCCAGCACCCGCTTGCCATCCAGGCTGGGCACCAGTTTCTGGCTGATCACACAGGTCAGTACATCAGCGAGACGTGAACGAACGCGGTTTTGCTCGTTAGTGGGAACTTCACCCAAAATACGTTCTATACTTTCTATGGCTGAACTGGTGTGAAGCGTGCCAAAGGTTTTGTGGCCGGAATCGGTGATTTCAAGGGCGGTCATAATCGTTTCAGGGTCACGAAGCTCGCCAATTACAATAATATCAGGATCCTGGCGCAATGCCTGCACGGCGCCCTGTTTAAAGGAGGCTACATCGCGCCCCACCTCACGATGGCGTACCACTGAGCGGATGGGCGGATGGATTAATTCAACCGGCGAGGCGATGATCACAATGTGTGAGTCAACGGTGCGATTATTGGCGTCGATTACGGTATCAAGGGTGGATGACTTTCCCGAGCCGGTGATACCCGTAACGAGCGTTAAGCCGTATTTATAATATTTTAAGCTCAGCGCCTTTGCTACCTCGGGGTGAAGCTGAAGGCTTTTAAACGGACGGATAGTATTGTCGATCTTCCGCATATTGAGTGCGAGATGCTGCAAATCAAAATAAAGATCGGCACGAAATCTTTTAGCAGCCTCGCCATTCTCAGCTTCAATAGAATAGGAAAAATCGAGATTACCATGCTCCAGCAGATGCTCACGCTGGCTTGGGGTGATGATATTGTGCAGCAGAAAATCGGTTTCAAACAGGCTAAGGTCGGGTCCGTTTTTATCGGGAGATTTATCGCCGTGAATACGGTACCAAACGCGACGATTACAACCCGGGCCGCCGAGATCAATGTCAGACGCCTGGTTCTTATACATCTTTTTGAGCAGCGAATTAATCAATCCGCGGAGTTCTGCCCGTGCATCCTGGGGCTGATTATCTACAATATTCCCTATTTCACGATGGCGTTCTATTCCCTCCAAACTGCTCTTCACCTGTTCGGCAAGCGAAGGAATAATTTCTTTAGCCTTATCTGTTTGTACCCCAATAGCCATTCGCAGATCTATTTTTACAGTTATTGTTCAAATGTTAACAGAACGGATAATAGTTGATATAACAAAAATTCTAATAGAAGGGAAAAAGAACTTGCTTTTATTATTGAGCAAGTGAACACACTCATCCCCTAAATTATTCAGTAACCCAACCGGTACCCTTTCTGAACAAATAAAACACTAAATTACTAAAAATTAAAATTTTTTAATGTTTTAATTTCACTTTTTTTATTAAAAAAACAGAAAATACTCTTTTTTACCGTTTGTGTGATTCTGGGGCTGTTTAAAAGCTATAAGTACTGAAAAATCACTCAGCAATAGGTTAATTTTACCTGGCCTAAGCCCTTTCGCTGTCATTTCGACCGAAGGCCCGATGTTTTTTATCGGAACGTAGCGGAGAAATCTCATCCGCTTTGATATGACCGGTAGCCATAATAGAACGTGAAGTCAGTTCAGGATGGATGAGATCCCTCTGTTCCGTCCCGAAAAGCGCGGGACTCCAATCGGGATGACTTTGACAATCAATATTGTTTAGGTCATGTTTTTATCCCTAACTCGTTAATTATTGTTTTGGTCAATCCCCACAGCCTATGCCAAGGCTGTGAGAAAATACAATGTCAAAAAAATGTTGCCTAAAAGAATAAGATTTTTAGTGTTTGCATAAATGGCATCATCCCCCGACCCCCTTCAAAGGGGGACAGTTAAGGCTTATGTTCGAATTACAGTTCATTCCCTTATATTAGGTTTAACGTGTTGTGCGGTTGAAAGCATAATATTACCTGACAGCGTGCCAGTGGGTTTCTGGCTCCTGTCAGCGTCCCAGCAAACAACGCTGTCAGGTCCTTCGGACGCTTACAGGTTGTTTTTAAGTTTAACCGCACAACGCGTTAGGTTTAAGCTTTTTTAAAAATAATTCTCTCACAGACTTCTCAAAGGAAGACTTTAACCCTAACTTCTTCTACCAATTATTATCCTTTAGAAGCCGTTTTTTGAGTTGAAGCAACTGACTGTTCATATTGCTTATCTTTTTCTGCTGGATTTCGATGATATTTCTTGTGAAAATATTAAATAGTTTTTCAGGCTTCTTGCGGAAAAAGTTAAGCGCATCATACCGCTCAAAGCGCAACAAAATACATTCTTCTTCGGCAATCACTTTTGCCATCCGGGTGTTTTTGCTGAATAAGAAGGTTTCTCCCAAAAAATTACCGTCCGACAAGACTGCCAGCTGAATATTATCTTTCCAAACGGCCACATTGCCCGACGCTATTAAATATGCCGAATTTACATAATCAGCTTCATTGATGATGACATCATCCTGAACAAATCGCTCTTCATTGCCCAGCGTAAGAAATTCCATGATGTCTTCGTGATGAAAGTTTCTCAGCAAAGCCGGCGGCTCTTTCAGAAACTGCTTAATATAATCCGGTATCTCTTTTTCGACCTGATTTTTAATTGCCATAACTTATCCCCTATTTTGAACTTGTGTCAACTCCATAACACGGTTTGTATCCTTGTTTTTTGCTCCTAAGCTGTTTAACTGAGCTCTTCCGGCCCGGCTACTTGTCATCCCGAACGCATGTGAGGGATCTCAAGCGTTGATACTGCTTTTGTCTTAATCCAAGCATCTATCCTTATTGCATTTGAGATCCCTCTTCTCCCGGCTGCTGCCGGGATCATCGGGATGACACTTCAAAAAAATATTTATTTGCTAACGCTAATCTTCAATGGTGATAGCCACTATTTCTTCGATAGTAGTTACCCCGCTTTTGATTCGTTCCCGCCCCGAGCCCCGCAGGCTAAGCATTCCCTGGCTCATGGCATGTTCTTTAATACCCACTTCATCAATTTCATTACCCGACTCAAGAATCATTTTCCGGATTTCTTTATCAAAATAGAGCGCTTCCATGATAGCCGTTCGCCCCTTATAACCTTTGGTACACTTATCACATCCCACCGCTTTGTAAAAAGTTGTTTCTTGTATCTCCTGCTCGGTGAAACCGATGCCTTTAGCCACTTCGGGGTGCGGTTCGTACACTTCTTTGCAGTTGTCGCAAAGGCTCCGAACCAGCCGCTGAGCCATAATCAAATTTACGGCATTAGCAATCAAAAAAGTTTCAACCCCCATTTTATACAGCCGCGAAATAGCACTGGGCGCATCATTTGTGTGCAGGGTTGAAAACGTTAAGTGACCCGTATTTGCCAACTTAATAGCAATTTCTGCTGTTTTAAGGTCGCGAATCTCACCCACAAGTACAATATCGGGATCGTGACGCAAAATTCCGCGCATGGCATGATCGAAAGTCATATGGTGGCTCAGCTTCAGCTGTCTTGCCCCCGAAATTAGATATTCCACGGGTTCTTCAACCGTCAGCACGTTCACCGAGGGGTCAATTACATAGTATAAGGCCGCAACGAGCGTAGTGGATTTACCGCTGCCTGTAGGCCCGGTTACAATCACAATGCCCGAAGGTTTTTCGATGGCTTTCACGAAATCTGCTTTAGCTTTTTCCTGAAGCCCCAGCACATTCAAATCGGTGATTACCTTGCGGTCATCCAGAATACGAATGACAATGGACTCAAA
>DASSAY010000218.1:0-2134 GCA_035699185.1 Balneolaceae bacterium
TTTATCTGCACAGCTATCGGCGATTATGTGGTTGACCTTTCCGAGCTCAGTGCGGCCGGTGTTTTTGACGGCCCCGAACTTGACGGGGAAAGCGTTTTCCGGGAATCATCTCTTAACAATTTTATGGAATTGGGGCATGAAGCCTGGGCCGAAGCCCGGATGGTAATCAGCAATTTGTTGAGCGCTGATGAACCCGCGCTTCGGGACAATGAAGCGCTCAGGCAGCGAATCATCACCCCGATGATAGACGTAGAAATGATTATGCCGATCAATATTGGCGATTACACTGATTTTTATTCATCCGAGCCGCACGCGAGGAATGTGGGGACGATGTTTCGCGGGCCGGATAATGCGCTAAAACCAAACTGGAAACATTTGCCGGTAGGCTATCACGGGCGGGCGAGCTCGGTGGTGGTAAGCGGCACCGATGTTTATCGTCCACAGGGACAAATTTTGCCCTCAGGCTCCGAGGACGTCCCTGTTTTTGAACCTTCCCGGTTGCTCGATTTTGAATTGGAAATGGGATTTGTAACGGGCCCGGGAAATCCGCTGGGTGAACCTATTCCCGTAAACAAAGCGCACGAACATATTTTTGGAATGATGCTGGTGAACGACTGGAGCGCGCGGGATATCCAAAAGTGGGAATACGTGCCGCTGGGTCCGTTTCTGGCCAAAGATTGGGCAACATCCGTTTCACCCTGGATTGTTACCCTCGCCGCTCTCGAACCTTTTCGTGTTCAAGGCCCCGAGCAGCATCCCGAACCGATGCCCTATTTGAGATCCGAAGGAAAATGGACCTTCGACATCAATCTGGATGTAACTTTACAGAGTGAAAAAATGGATAAGCCGCACAAAATTTGCGGTTCCAATGCGAAAAACTTGTATTGGAATATCTGTCAGCAACTGGCGCATCAAACTATTACCGGCTGCAATGTACAGGCGGGCGATTTATATGCTTCGGGAACCATCAGCGGCGAAAGTGAAGATTCTTACGGAAGCATGCTCGAGCTTTCCTGGAAGGGTGAAAAGCCACTCAAACTGCCTAATGGTGAAGATCGGACTTTTTTGCAAGACGGTGACCAGGTAACCATGACCGGCTACGCTGAAACGGATGATTATCGCATCGGTTTTGGCGAAGTGACGGGGAAGATTTTGCCTGCTAAGAAATTTGATTTTTGAGAGGAGGGGCACGATCGGGACGCTCGCGCCAGTTTTGAAATTTGATCTGTAGAGGCAAACGGCAAAAGTGAAAAGGCAGAAAGTTCTTTGCCTTTTCACTTTTCACTTCTGCCTACTTAATCAGCGTCATCTTTTTAACAAAAGCGCCTTCATTTGTTATCAAGCGATAAAAATAAACGCCGGAGGCCAGTTGAGAGCCGTTAAAAGGTACTTTATAGTAACCTGCCGGAAATCTGGCATTCCGCAGGGTTTGCACCAAGCGTCCCGTGATATCATAAACCTTAAGGGTTACTTTTGATGGTTTGGGCAGGCTGAATCGAATAGATGTTTCGGGATAAAAGGGATTAGGGAAATTTGGCAATAGCTGAACGATTTGAGGGTCTTCAGAGCGAGCAAATACTTTATATCCCGCCCCTTCATTTACGGCCCCGTTCGTTACCACGATGCCAATCTTTGTTAATTCACTCCAAGTCCAGGTGGTTTGATATTTGACCGGCCGGCCGCCTTTGGCGTAAAGAATAGCCGATTCTGTAGTTCCGTCGTTAAAATATCCGATGATGCCAAGTCCCACTTTCGGGATGGTAATATTTGCCAGCCCTACCGCCACATAACCACTAAAAGCTGATGGTTGTACATCAAAATAATTGGCTGAAAAAGGTTGAAGCGAATCGGGACTTGCAGGAGATACGCTTAAACTGTCAGCACCATAAAAGTAATAATTGATTGTGGGATCCGGATAAGCTTCGCGCTCGTCAAACCCATAATCTGGAGCTGAATTTTGAGGTCCCGACGCAAAATGCCAAAGCTGTGATTCGATATATGCTCGTTGGAAGGCAGTGGCACCTCCCAACCGTTCACTCATCGCATCAACCATGGTGATGTTTGGATTGGCAACGATGATATCCCAAACGCCCGGCCAGAAATCAGGCCCGTATTTTTCCTGAAAAAAAATCGC
>DASSAY010000219.1:0-5243 GCA_035699185.1 Balneolaceae bacterium
GGGCAAGGGGTGAAATCCTTGCTGGTATTTCTTCTTTCCCATGGCGATAGCTCCCAAAGTGCGCCCGTGAAAGCAATTTTCCATTGAAATGACGGTTCCCGTTTTACCGCGAACGGTTCCATACTTTCGCGCGAGCTTGATGGCCCCCTCGATAGCCTCAGCCCCGCTGTTACACAAAAAAACCTGATCAAGTCCCGAAACCTCCGCCAGCTTTTTTACCAGCAAACTCTGTGGCTCGCTGTAATAGAAGTTTGAAATATGCATCAGCTTTGCCGCCTGTTTTTGAACCGCATCAACCACTTTCGGGTGACAATGCCCCAGGCTGTTTACGGCAATTCCTGCCATTGCATCCAGGTATTCATTGCCTGCTGTATCTTTCACAAATACGCCCTTCCCTTCCATAAGAGTAATGGGATAGCGGTTATACAAATCAACATGGTAACGATGGGTTAATTCTTGGGCAGTATCAGGCATAGATATTTTAGGATCTTATAGGTTTTAGATTTTATTCTCAAAACGTAAGGAGTAACGAGTAATAAGTAAGGATACTCATCACTCAAGGCTCAAGACTCACAACTACTTTACCGCAAAGCTTCTTCAAGCTCCAGCGATGCATTACTCTTTTCATCCCTGTATTTTACGATAAGCGGACATAAAACAGAAAGGCCTTTTTCTGCCGCCCAATCTCTGTTCATGGGACGTGCCCCCGGAATCACTACGGCTCGCTCGGGAATAGCTGCTCCTTTTTCCAGTACCTTTCTATTCACACAATCATAAATCGGAATGGCTTTTGAGAGGGTCACGCCGGGCGCGATAACCGCTCCTTTTTTCACTAAAATTCCTTCCACAATCACCGATCCCGCGCCGATAAAGCAGTTATCTTCGATCACTACGGGTGAAAGTCCCACCGGTTCAAGTACGCCTCCAAGTTGAACTCCGGCGGAAAGATGCACATTTTTCCCAACTTGAGCGCATGACCCCACCAAGGCATGGCTATCGATCATAGAGCCTTCATCCACATAAGCGCCCACATTAATGTAAGCCGGCGGCATGATGATCACTCCCGGAGCTACGTAAGCACCCCGACGAACGGATGAACCGCCCGGGACCATTCGCACATTTTCTGCGGCTGTAAAACGTCGCGGTGGCAAGTTGTGCTTATCTACAAATCCATCATAAATACCTGAAAATTCGGTGTTTTTACCCGCTTTGAATGAAGCCAAAATCGCCTCTTTTACCTTAACATTAGCTACCCAACCGTCTGCCTGTGGATCAGCGGCTCGCACTTCACCCTTTTCAAGCTGATCTAAAATTTCTTTCCAGTTACTATCGCTCATCTGCTTTAAATATGTTTTTAAAGTTAATCTATTTTTCAAGTAAAGCTTCAAAGGAGTTGTACTCCCGCTTTCAGGTTCAGGAGTGCAACTCCTTCACAGCAGTGGAATTTTTAATAGAAGCAGGAACGATTCTCCCCTTTAGGGGAGATGTTTTTCTTCAGTGTTCTGAAGAAAAACTGAGGGGTGTTCCAAGAAGCAACTACTACTTTAACTATCTGCATTGTACCACTTTCTTATCCTGTCATCTGCCTCCTTCAGCAGGCCAACATCTTCCACCTCATTTTCTGTCAATGGCGGACGAAGGGCTGATGATGAAATCCAGCCTTTCTCCTTCAGCAAAACTTTTGCCGGAACAGGATTCGGCGCGTTAAAAAGTGCTACGGTGCATTCCTGCCAAAGCGGGAGAAGCTCGGGGCCGCGTCCCGCCAGGCACCATTCCAAATAGCGGTGCGTGGCTTTGGGCCAGGCGTTTGAAGCCACAGAAACCAAGCCATCACAACCGGCCATCGCAAGAAACGGGGTAAGTCCGTCATCCCCGCTAAAAAATGCCAAATCAGATGCTGTTTTCCGATAATTTTGGTAATCAGCAATACTTCCGCTGGCTTCTTTAACCGCTTTAAAATTAGGATGATCGTGAAGCTCCTTCAAAACCAACAGACTCATCTTCACTCCTGTTCGTGAAGGCACGTTGTACAGCATGCAAGGTTTATCGGCGGCATTCAGCAAGGCTTTAAACCATTCTACCTGTCCTTTAGCACCCGGTTTGGCATAAAGCGGAGTTACGAGCAAAAAGGCATCGACATCAAACTGACGGCAATATTCAATCCATTCAAGTTGCTCTTTAAGATTGAAACCTCCTACTCCCACCATAATCGGGACATCAACATTCAAATTAGCCGCTGTTTTTACGACCTGTTTTTTGTCTGCTAAATCAAGCGCCAGGCCTTCACCCGTGCTCCCCAAAATGAGCACTCCATTCCCCGCTTCATCCTGCCGGTTGATGAGAGAAGCTAAATCATCGAGATGCAGATCGCCGTTCTCTTTCATCGGCGTTACGAGTGCGGTCCAAAGTGGGGTGTCGGTAAAATTAATCATGATTGCATTACTTTATCGAAGATTGTCGAAAAATCGTGAAATCCCGGCGCGATGTCTTGTTCTACGAGTTGTTCAGCTGCCCAGATCGCTCCTTCGGCAAAAATTTTCCGGTCGTGTGCTTCATGTTTTAACCAGATAGATTCTGAGTCGGTTTTCACCCTTAGTTGATGAATACCCTTCACATCGCCCGTTCGTTCCGAAGTAATTTCCGCTTTCTTGCCCAGCCATTTTTCCCACGACAAAGCGGTTCCGCTCGGGGCATCCTTTTTTTGGGTGTGATGAATTTCATGAATCCGGAATGAAGGGCCGTTCAACACGGATGAATTCTTACCAAGCACCTTTAAACACTGTCGCACGATATTCATTCCAAGGCTGAAGTTTGCAGCATGAAGCCACTTAATGTTTTTTTCTTTGAGCCGGCGATCCAGGTCAGCCGGCCATTCATAACCGGTGGTAGCCCAGGCGGCGGGGATTTTTGAATCAATCAGCGGCTTCATCAATTCATCAACCGCCGTAGCCGGGACAAATAAAATAGCGGCATCAGCTCTTTTTAGAGATTCAACCGTTGGTTTTTTAGAAGAATTAAAAGGACCGATTACCTGGTCCTCATCCAGCAGTTCAGCAACTTTTTTTCCGGTTTTTCCGGTTCCGATAACGGCAAATTTCATAGTAAATGAATAATTATTGTCATCCGAATCCCAATTTATTGGGTGAGGAATCTCAAAATATAACGAAGGCAAAATCTTGAATTAAGGAAAAAGCTAAATCAACGCTTGAGATCCCTCACATTCGTTCGGGATTGTAGATGACATTAAAAATATTTTAACTGTTAATGTAATAAGTATAACCTTTTACAAAACTCTTTTCATACTATTTGATGTTCATCTAAAATTTAATGAGATTCAGCCTAATATTTTTTAAACAGAATCGGATATATGTACACCCTATTTGCAGCCCCTGTTTTTACCAACGATGCCGTTGTATTGGGCCTTTTACTGCTTACGCTGGCCGTCATTTTTATCACATCGAGCAGCGATAACCCCACTTTAAAAAAGTTTTACACCTTCGTTCCATCTCTTCTTCTCTGCTATTTTGTACCGTCTATTTTTAATTCCCTGGGGTTGATTTCGGGTGAAGAGTCAAATCTCTATTATGTGGCCTCCCGCTATTTGCTGCCCGCAAGTTTGGTATTACTGACCCTTAATATTGATTTTAAAGGCATCATCGGCCTGGGCCCTAAAGCCATTATCATGTTTTTAGCGGGAACGCTGGGCATTATGATTGGCGGACCGCTGGCGATATTACTGGTGGGTTATATTTCGCCCGAAATGCTGGGAGGAACAGGCCCTGATGCGCTGTGGCGCGGAATGTCTACCATTGCGGGGAGCTGGATTGGCGGCGGAGCAAACCAAACAGCTTTGTATGAAATTTTTGACCCCAGCGCCGAGCTTTTTTCTGTGATGATAACGGTTGATGTGATCGTCGCAAATTTCTGGCTGGCCTTTCTGCTGTATGGAGCGGGAATTTCAGATCGAATTGACCGGTGGTTTAACGCTGATTCTTCCAAAATTACCGAATTGCGTAAAAAGATTGAAGAATACAAATCGAGCATCGCTAAGATTCCAACGCTGACCGACATCACCAGTATTGTAGCTGTAGCTTTTGTTATGACAGGCCTTGGCCATTTCGGGGCTGACCTCATTGCCCCCTGGATTGGCGAAAATGCGCCCTATCTCAGCCAGTTAAATCTCGATTCAAAATTCTTTTGGATTATCGTCATCGCTACAACCGGCGGAATTCTGCTTTCATTTACCAAAGCAAGAGAACTTGAAGGCGCAGGCGCTTCAAAATTCGGAAGCCTCTTTTTGTATATTCTTGTAGCCACCATTGGAATGAAGATGAACGTGCTTGCTATTTTTGATAACCCCGGAATGTTTCTGGTCGGTTTCTTCTGGATTATGGTTCACATTATTGTGCTGATCACCGTCGCCAAATTGATTGACGCTCCCTTTTTCTTCACCGCTGTGGGAAGCCAGGCCAATATCGGCGGTGCGGCTTCGGCTCCGATTGTGGCATCGGCTTTTCACCCTTCACTTGCGCCCGTAGGCGTTTTACTGGCTGTACTCGGCTATGCTATCGGAACCTATGGCGGGTATATTTGCGCGCTGGCTATGAAATTTTTGAGCTGACAGATTGGAATTTTGAATGATGGGTTTTGAATTTTGAATTGAAACAAGGCTTTAGTCTAAATTATAAGATTCATCACAATTATATTAAATGATAATCGTATTTTAGATCAGTTTGCCATTCATAATTCATCATTCAAAATTTATAATTTCTTCTTCCCATGCGCATTCTGAAATTTGTTGGTGCTTTTCTGGGCACGCTGTTCATTATTCTGCTGCTCACGTTCGGCTTTAACACGCAGGCCGTTTTTGTTCTTTTTAAAAACAGTGATGATCTGCAGGAAGGCCAGGAATGGGTTATCCGAACCACTTCTTTAAAAACGCTAACCGAATATATCGGGCTTCATCCCAAGCGTGTGGCGCTGGTTTCGCGCTCGGCCGTCAACCCTGATACAACCATTCGTTATTCAGCTGATGTCCCCCACACCATGGGTACGCTCTCTAACTTTTTTCTCATCGCCACTTACGCCCGGCTGGTTGAAGAAGATTTGATCAACCCGGACGAACTGATCCCGCTTGCTAAAGTTAACCGTTTTCAACTGCCTTATATTGATCATTCGCATCATGAAACCGTCAAAGCCGTTTTGGCTGAGCAAGATCTCATCACCCCTGAAAACAAGGTACC
>DASSAY010000220.1:0-3077 GCA_035699185.1 Balneolaceae bacterium
CCCCTCGGAACGGCCTTAGAACCTGTAAGGCCGTTCATCTCCCCTCAAGGGGAGACTTAATGATGGCTTGGTTGATGTGGGTTATGATAAGCACTACCGCATCAAACATGGCGAAGATGAATTTGCTCGAGGTAACCGACATATTAATGGAATTGAATCCTTTTGGAGCTTCGCCAAACGAAGGCTGGCCCAATTTAATGGAGTGCCCAAACAGAAATTTTATTACCATTTGAAAGAAACAGAATTCCGTTTTAATCATCGAAATAAAAACTTATATAACGTCTTACTACAAAGGCTCAGAGAAGACCCTCTCTAAGTCGTTTGCTTCATAAGACCCATACATAATAATAAAATTAAAGGAATAATCCCTGTAGGACGGGCATCCTGCCCGTCAGGGATTAACGTTAAAACGACTTGAGATATTAGTATGGGAGAATATCTTTTATTTCAGAGAAGGTATCCTTTGTAAATTTCCCTGCGGATTTAATATTCCTTGTTGTCGGACAAGCTGTCCGACCTACACTTTTTTGTCGTCTGCCGTCTCACATCTCACGTTTGCTACCGCCCGTAGGCAATCACTTTTAAGGGATCGGTTTTGGAAGCGATTCTTGCCGGCAGCCAGGAGGCCAGGGCACAAAGAATGATGGTGGCCGCCGCTACAATAACAAAATCGAGAGCGTGTGGCTCAACCGGGGCATAAGACATGTAGTAATTTTGCTGGGACAGCGGAATAATGTGATAGGTTGATTGCAGCCAGTAAAAAAGTAGCGAGAGAGAAATGCCGATTAAAAGTCCCACGCCGGAGACAAACAGTCCTTCAAGCAGAAAAATTTGGCGAATGCTTTTGCTGCCCGCGCCCATCGTTTTTAGAATGCCTATGTCGCGGCTGCGTTCGAGAACCATCATTAAAATAGTGCCGATCAGGTTAAAAGCGGCTACAATAATCATCACGCTGATTACAAAAGGAATCGTTTGCTCCTGCAAATTCACCCATGCAAAAATGCTGTAGTAGCGGTCATAAATAGTTTCGGTGAAATATGGAAAGGACATGTCATCACCCAAAATTTGATCAAATGAAGTAATCTTGGATTGATCTTTAAGCCTGATTTCGACGGATGATGCTTGGGTTCGGGCAACTCCAAAAAGGTCTTTGGCAAAGGGACGAGCAATCAATGCAAAGGAATCATCAAACTGCCCGATGCCTGTTTCATAGATGCCGGTCAGCCTGAATTGCTTGATCTGGGGAGAACTGAGGGGAGAGGGCAGGCCTTCAACCGTGTAGGCCGTAAGGACTGAGTTGATTTCCGCCTCCAGTGTTTTGGCCAAATCGGCTCCGATAATAATGCCCGGCAGGCCGGTACTGTCTTTGCTTAAATCGTAGCTTCCTTTGCTGATGTATTGGCGAATATCGGTTACATCACCCTGCATATCAACACCGTGAAATAAAACGCCGGCCACGTCCTCAGAAGTTTGGAGCATGGCTTGTCCGTCGACCACGGCCTGGGCTTCTTTTATCTGCGGATAGCGTTGGAGGTAAGTGAGCAAGGTATCTGCGCGGTAGAGCGGGTCATCGTTAAAAGTAGTGATGGTGATGTGAGGGGCGAAGCCGAGAATTTTGCCGTTGATGGTTGATTTAAATCCATGGACAACCGAAAGGGCAATTAACAAACCTGCTGAACCGATAACAACGCCGGTAATGGCCATAATTTTGATAAAGGAAAGAAAGCGTGAGCCTTGCCGCTTTCCTTTAAAATACCGAAGAGCCAGGTACCATTGAAAGTTCATGAGTTAGAAAGTTTAAAGTAGAAAGTTTAAAGTGTTAAGTTTCTCATATGTTGATATTTATTCTATAGCTAAAATATCTGTCTCACTTTTAATTTTGACAGAGAACTTAACACTTAATCACTTAACACTTACACACTATTTACTTCTCCAATTTCATTTGCGGAAAGAAAAGTACATCGCGGATGGAATCCGAATCGGTCATGATCATGGCCAGGCGGTCGATGCCGATACCAAGTCCCGCGGTGGGAGGCATGCCGTATTCAAGCGATTGCAGAAAATCTTCATCCACAGACATTGCTTCTTCATCGCCGGCCGCTCGCAGCCGCGCTTGTTCTTCAAAACGCTCGCGTTGGTCAACCGGATCATTTAGTTCTGAAAACGCATTGGCAATTTCCTTGCCGTTGCAGATGCACTCGAATCGCTCCACAAGCCCTTCTTTTTCACGATGCTTTTTAGCGAGCGGACTCATTTCAACGGGATAATCGGTAATGAAGGTAGGCTGAATGAGTTTCGGTTCAACATATTCGCCGAAGATTTCGTCAATAATTTTACCTTTGCCAAAGCTTTCATCCAATTCGATTTGGAGTTCTTTAGCAATTTCTCGTAGTTCATCCAAGTCTTTGCCATATAAGTCTTTACCTGTTTCTTTTTCGATGGCTTCGAACATCGGGATGCGTGGCCAGGGTCGTTCAAAATCAATTTCATGTTCACCCACCCTTACTTTGGTTGAACCGTGAAGGGCCTTTGCCGTATGTTCAACCATCGCTTCCACAAAATCCATCATCCAGTTGTAATCTTTGTAAGCTACATACAGCTCAACCTGGGTAAATTCAGGATTGTGAAAGCGTGATAAGCCTTCATTGCGAAAGTCTTTTGAGAATTCGTAAACGCCGTCGTAGCCGCCTACAATCAACCGCTTGAGGTATAATTCGTTGGCAATTCTCAGGTATAATTTCATGTCCAGCGCCTTGTGATGGGTTACGAAAGGTTCGGCAGCGGCACCACCGTAAATGGGCTGAAGAATGGGCGTTTCGACTTCCATATAGCCTTTTTTATTCATGAAATCGCGCATGGCCTGAACCATTTCAGTACGCTGACTGAAAACTTTGCGAACTTTGGGATTCACTACTAAATCTAAATAGCGCTGACGATAGCGCTGTTCTTTATCGGTAAAAGCGTCAAAAACTTTGGTTTCGCCTTCATCCGTTTCAACCTCTTTGGGCACCGGAATAGGCCGCAGTGTTTTGCTAAGTAGCTGAAATTCCTTGGCGTAAACGGTAGTTTCGCCAGTT
>DASSAY010000221.1:0-4583 GCA_035699185.1 Balneolaceae bacterium
GGCCAGAGCTACCGTCTGCATTTGGCGAGCATACATAGCACTACTTATTCCTAATATATAACCGGCAGATGCTTTTCCTTTTACATTAACGGCAACTATTTCATAATCCGCTTCCGATAGCTGTACCTCAGTTAAAGTGGCTGTATTAAAAGCACCGGTTGAAGCACAACCTGTTATGATGATTGATAGAATTAATACGGATAATATTGCAGCAAAATGTTTCATAATAAAATTGAAGGTTTAGATAAAATTAAATATCCATTATGCAAAGCAATGGTTGAAAAATCAAATAGCATAAACATGTGAATTTTTAAATAATTAAACATAAAAAAGGCTCCGTTATGGTCTGCGGAGCCTTTTTTTAAAGTGCAAGTAGTGAAGAACCTACGTCCTTCTATTTATTGCGATTATTTATTCATCAACTGGCGAAACTCCTTAAGAACGGAGTGTACGTGATCAGCTGACTCATCCAAAAGTTGCTGTTCTTTTTCGTTTAAGTCAACCTCGATGATCTCCTTAATTCCGCCTTCACCCAATTTAACGGGCACGCCTAAAAATAATTGTTCCTGGCCATATTCGCCGTTCAAATAAGCAGCACAGGGGAAAATCCGGTTTTGATCAAGCATAATCGCTTCCACCATTTGTGCGGCCGCGGCACCCGGCGCATACCAAGCCGAAGTTCCCATCAGGTTCACCAATTCGCCACCGCCTTTTTTGGTGCGATCAACAACGGCTTGGAGTTTGTCATCATCAATAAACTGGGTGATGGGCATTCCGCAAACAGTGGTAAATCGCGGAAGGGGAACCATAGTATCACCATGTCCGCCAAGCAATAGCGCCTGAATGTCTTTGGGTGAAATGTCTAATTCTTCAGCCAAAAATGAACGATAGCGGGCGGTATCTAAAATTCCGGCCATTCCCATCACCCGGCTCGAATCGAATCCGCTGGTTTCGAAAGCAACTTGGGCCATCACATCAAGCGGATTGGAAACGATGATTAAAATAGTGTTGGGTGAGTATTTGACCAGCTCTGTGGTTACCGATTCCACAATATTGGCGTTGGTTTCGAGCAGATCGTCGCGGCTCATACCGGGACGGCGCGGAACGCCGGCGGTAATGACACAAACATCAGAGTCTTTGGTGTCGGCATAATCAACGGTGCCGGTTAATTTGGTGTCGAACTGATGAATAGGTGAAGACTCCCACTGGTCTAAGGCGCGGCCTTTTGAAGGATAGATTTTTTTGCCGTCGCGCTCCTGAACGATATCAACCATCACAACTTCTTTGGCAAAATCGCGCTGTGCAACCGACATAGCTACGGTAGAGCCTACATTTCCACCGGCCCCGACTACTGTTACTTTCATAATTTTGAATAATTTTATGTTAGAAATTTGATCTCTGTAAGATACTGCGAATATTTTTCGATTGGAAGTTGGATATTGGAGGCTGGAAGTTGGATATTGGAGGCTGGAAGTTGGAGGTTGGAGGTTAGACATTGGAGGTTAGAGGCTAACCAAAGGTTTTCCAGTTCTGATGAAGCTTTGTTGTCATCTTTCCAATCGTGTTTATCTCGTTTACTAAGTTTCGAAATTCCGCTTCTTCTAAATAGCCACAATCTTTAGCAAAAGAAACCCAGTTTTCTGTTTCAGCGTTTGATCCTAATGCATGAACCAAATGTTGCTTAAAATAATTTTCATATTCTCTTTTTGCCCATCCTTCTGTAATATTTGAACTAATAGATCTGGATGACCTGATTATTTGGGAAGTAAGAGAGTAGCGCTCTTCTTTAGGAAAATCTTTACTCAGCCAAAATATTTTCATTGCTAATTCATAGGATAGGTTATAAACATTAAGATCTTTATAGGATTTAATCATAATTTACCTCTTTACTTGAAGTTGAAAAAAAGCAATGTCCAAAAAATATTTTACACCTGCCAGTGACATAACATCAACAATTTCTATCATCCAGCTTCCAATCTCCAACCTCCAACTTCTAACCTCCAGTCCGCGAATCCATTCCCCACATCAATTTGTGCCGCAGCGTATCAAAATAACTTTGGCCGGGCAACTCAATCAAATCAAGGGTGAAATTAGACCGCTTGATGTTTACTTCAAAGGGATACGACTCGATAGGATTGACGCGGCCATCGAAAGAAAACAGAACTTTGTGCTCTTGTTCTTTTACGGTGATTTTGAGCGACTTATTCGATGGCAACACCAGCGGACGCGTAGTTAGCGTGTGCGGATTGACCGGCGTCAAAACCATGACATCGGTATTGGGCATCACGATGGGGCCATCCGACGATAAATTGTAAGCTGTTGATCCCGTGGGTGATGCTACAATCAGCCCATCAGCCCAGTAATTATTGATGAACATCTCATCATATTCCGCACTCACATTCACCATCGACGTAGAATCTTTTTTGGCGAATAAAAACTCATTCAACGCATGATAAATATTCTTTTGATTGTCCTCGGCCTCCAGTAAATAGCGTTTATCGATTCTGTAATTGCCTTCCAGCAAATAATCCAGCGCCCGTCCCAAATTTTCTTTTTGAGTGTAAGCCATAAAGCCAAGTCGTCCACTGTTGATACCCAAAATAGGTTTTTGAATGTTTTTCATCAGCCTTGCGGTGTAAAGCATCGTGCCGTCACCGCCCAAAGAAATGGTGATATCCGCCTGATCAATGGCTTCTTTTTCACTCTCTGCAACTTCGGCGGATGAATGCTTTTCGCCCCGGTAAAGCTCCTGTAGTTCCGAATAAAAAAATACCTTCACCTCATGAGCATCGGCCCATTTAAGCACTTCGATAAAAGGCTCTTTTACCGAGTATTTTTTCGGATTTGCTACGACGGCAAGCTTCATAGTCAAATTTAATGAGAGTTCGAGATAAGGAAACAGTTAATCTTCCCATTGTAAATACAACCTTCATCAACATTGGGAGATCGCTTCAGTCGCAAAAAAACACTCCTTCGCGATGACAAGAATAGGGATTTAAAGTGGATAATAAAGAAAACTGTCATTGCGAGCGGGTTATAAGCCATAATTTTTTCTCTGTTAAATTAAAAACCAATAACGTTTTAGCTACAGTCAACAATAAAGCGAAGCAATCCCAGGGCGCAAATATAGTCCACATCTAAATACCAGTTTGCTGATAAAAGATATTGCCGCGACAGGGGTTGAAATGACACTGAATCATATTTTATCTTGAACCACGTTAATTTAATCTTGAAGTTTCCATCAGTGATACGCCTCTCACATCAATCCACCAAGGATATTGATTGAACCAAAGGCCTTCAACAACAGGCTTTTGAAGAGCGGCATGGCCAACCTTAAACACAAATAACTTCTCATAATCACCCCATTGTCCTTCGGGAATAAGTGGAAAATCGCGGGTAACCAGCAACCCTGTGTTTTCAACCGGGGTATGAATTTTCAGCATTTGAAGTGAATAGCCATAGGGCTTCAACGTTTTTGACAAACTGCCCAGGAAGGTTTTTATAAAAGGATCAGCCGAAAATGTGGAGTAAATTTCTTTCGTGCTATCGTGAGAAGCAATGGCGGGAGCATCTTTTATGATGAATGATGATTCCACCAGCCCTTGCGGCAGTTTTCCCAAAAATGAGCTCAAATCTGTGGGTATAAGTCCCGCGATTTTGCGAGCGGTTGTTGCCGCTAAATTCGAATACGGATTGTAACGCAGCACATATTCCGTTGCTCCACCGGCTGTTCTCAACGCATATTGTTCCCTATATGAAGGCAGAAGTTGCCCTTTATCATCCAAAATTTCGCTCATAAGCTGCGGACCGAGCTGGGGAAGCACATCCATTTCTTCCGCACTCATTGACTTGAACAACTCCCCTTCTGAATTGGTGACGATCAAATCAACCCGGTCAAGCTTGATTTCACCGGGAGTATGGTAATTATCAAATTTTGAGAAAATGTAGGTTGAATCGTTGGTAGTGCGAACAAACGTGAACGGACCGGTTCCAACGGGAGTGAAGGCATTTTGGGCATCCCCCACAGCTTCTTTGGGATAAATAACGGCTAAAGGAGTGGCTAACTTTTTCAGGAAATTGGCATCAGGCTGCTCCAATTCAAAAACCACGGTCGTTTCATCGGGAGTTTGAATGCCGGCCACCCCCTCTATCTGACGAAACTGCGGATTGTACACAAAATGCTGCTCCTGAAAGTAAGAATCGAAACCCCGGATATTCATAAAAAGCTTCGCCGCACGAGGGGGAACGCCGGCTCTTGCCATCCGTTCGAAAACAAATTTCACATCTTCAGCAACTAACCTGCGTCCGGTTCCGGTACTGAAAATATCGCTGTTGTGATAAAAGATGTCAGGACGAAGATGAAACTCGTATAGCGAAGAATCATCACTCACCGTCCAAGTTTGTGCGATACCGGGAGTGATATTTCCATTTTCATCGAAGCGAACGAGCCCTTCATAAACCAGCTGAACTGCTCGCATTTCGGTGGCATTATTGGCAAAAAGCGGGTCGAGCGAGCCAATGGTATTAAATTCACCCATCACCAGTTTTTGGAATTCATCCCTTTCCGGTTCATCCTGACTTAC
>DASSAY010000222.1:0-4869 GCA_035699185.1 Balneolaceae bacterium
CCTGGCCATGGCTTATGAGCAGGTTGATAAAGTACAGCAAGCGATAAGCCAATATCAGACGATTGTAGAGAAGTATCCTAATTCGAACCGCACCGCGCCTGCTATGGCCGCATTGGGACGCATTGCTTTTAAACAGAAAAATTATCAGCAGTCGTATAACTATTTTAACCGGCTTTTAGAACAGGGGTCAGAGTATCGCCTGGAAGCTCGTATCGGAATGGGCAATGCACAGCTTGCAATGAATAACATCGCAGGGGCCAAGCAACAATTTCAGGCTGCACTTGATATTAATAATGGTTATGATGCTGCCAATGTAGGACTTGCACGGGCGGCATTACAGCAAAATGATTATCAAACCGCAGTGGGTTTGCTAAATTCGGTTGCAGAATCGAATACCACGGAAGTCGGGGCAGAAGCTCAGTATTTACTGGGAGTTGCAAATCAACAGCAGGGAAATTATCAGGCGGCTGTTGATGCTTTTTCACGAGTGAATATTTTGTATGGAGCTTATAACGAATGGGTGGCTAAAGCCATGCTTGGTAAGGCAAAAAGTTATATTGAATTAGGCAAACGAAGTGAAGCTGTTTCTACGCTCAACACCTTGATCAAAAATTATCCTGATACTCCACAGGCACAAGAAGCCGAACGATTACTGAATTAACCCTAAATCCCTAAAGTGACTTTGGAAATCAACCCTTTCCAAAAGGAATTCTCCTAACGCTACAAGGGAGTTGAACTCCCGCTTTTTTGTTCAGGAGTATAACTTCTTCACAGCAAAAGATAGAACAAAACTTATACTAAATGGTCATTTATAAGGTGTGCTTTAACTCCCAATTCAAGCAACAGCAAGTCCCCTTTAGGGGATTTAGGGGTTCTAAATGAACCAAAAAATCAACCCGCCCCAATCATTACAAGGCAGTCTTCAGCTTCCGGCTGATAAATCGATTTCACATCGTTCCGCACTGTTTGCAGCCCTTCATGAAGGAACGTCCACTATCTCAAATTTTTCGGAAGCCGCTGATCCGCATAGTACCCTAAAATGTCTGCGAGGGCTTGGAGTGAAAATTCATGAGCAGGGTGATGAAGCAGATACGATCAAAGTTGAAGGAGTTGGACGTGATGGTTTAACGACTCCCGTCCGGGATTTAGATTGCGGCAATTCGGGCACGACGATGCGTTTGTTAAGTGGAATCATTGCCGGATCGGGAATACCGGCGCGATTAACGGGCGATGAATCCTTATCCGTTCGCACGATGAAACGTATTATTGATCCATTAACAGAAATGGGAGCTCAAATTAAAGCTCAAGATGGTGATTTCGCACCCTTGGAAATCAGTCGGAATGATACATTGAATCCCATTTCTTTTCCATTGCCTATCGCCAGCGCACAGCTTAAGTCTTGTGTTTTACTGGCCGGTTTATTTGGTGATGAACCGACTGAAGTGATCGAAACCCTGTCAAGTCGCGATCATACCGAGCGGCTGCTTAATCTTCCTGTTAGCCGGAAAAATCATCAAAAAGTTATTACTTCGAGCCGGAAAAGTAAAATTCCACGGCAGTCGTATCGCGTTCCCAATGATTTTTCGGCTGCTGCATTTTGGCTGGTTGCTGGAGCTATTCACCCTAATGCCGAAATTGAATTGAAAAACGTAGGTATCAATCCCACCCGGACCGGCGCAATGGAGATTCTTCAAAAAATGGGCGCTAAGATTAAAATTAAAAATAAACGGTTTGAAGGAGCAGAGCCGGTGGCCGATTTGTCCATTTCGACTTCCGCTTTAAAAGCAGTTGGCATCACCGAAGAGGTTGTTCCTAATTGTATTGATGAAATTCCCATCATTACTATTGCTATGCTTTTCGCTGATGGGGTTTCCCGTATTTCGGGTGCCGGAGAATTGAGGCATAAAGAGACCGACCGCCTTAGCGCCATTGCTGATATATTGCAAAAAGCGGGTGCCGAATTTACCGAGTTTGAAGACGGACTGGAAATCAAGGGAGATCCCGGCTTCACCCCAAAAGCCGCCGTTTTTGAAAGTTTCCATGATCATCGCATTGCAATGTCGGCTGCTGTATTGAGTTTGTTGGCAGAAGCACCATCTCAAATTGCTGATGCCGAATGTACCGCGATTTCTTATCCCGGCTTCTGGGGTGATTTACTGTTTCTGGGTTCTTAAGTCATTCCGAATGTATATGAGGGATCTCAAATGTTGATGTAATATTTAGCTGCGATTCGAACACCTGTCTTTTATTGCATTTGAGATCCCTCGTCATCCAGTAGTAAAGGTACTGAATTCCTCGGGATAACATTCATCTTCAAATTCAACAGTATGCTGACGAATTGATTCACCTACCCGAAATTCTGTCAATTCCATCACTCAAAAAGTACAATAATGTCAATACGGCATAAAATGGCGAAGGCCTTAAAAGTTGGCACTGTCATTGCTCATATTAAAACTGAATCTTGAACAAACGAGGACTCCATGAATGACTTTAAAATTGATATTGAAAAACAGTTGACAAGATTAGGGAAAGACATCCAGGGTTTTGTTGAACGAATTGTGCCACTTGAGGACAAAGGGCATGATTTCACTCCCGATTGCGATATTATTGAGAGTGATGAAACTTATATCATTAAACTGGATTTACCCGGATTGTCTAAAAAAGAAGTGAACATCTCGTTAAAAGAACAGGTGTTAACGGTGAGAGGAGAGCGAATCGAAGAGATCGGTGAGAATGAAATAAGCCGGCGTCGCGAACGCTCGACAGGAGTTTTTTCGCGCTCATTCGCATTGCCCGAAAATGTAAATACTGCTGAAGTTGACGCGAAATTTCGTACCGGTGTGTTAACCGTTAGCATGCCTAAATCAGACACTTTCGAAAATTCAAAATCGATTCCAATTAATTAGGAATCTAAGAAATTAAACTAAAGAATTAATTATTAATAAATAATCAGAATCAAATATTATGGGAAAGATCATAGGAATTGACTTAGGTACCACCAACTCCTGCGTGGCCGTAATGGAGGGAAATGAACCTACAGTAATACAAAATTCAGAAGGCGGACGCACTACACCATCAGTGGTGGCTTTTACGAAAGACGGAGAGCGTTTAGTTGGTGCACCTGCAAAGCGACAGGCCATTACCAATCCTGAAAAAACCGTTTCTTCCATCAAACGGTTCATGGGACGGCTTTATAAAGAGGTAAAAGAGGAAGCTAAGCAAGCATCTTATAAAATTGTGAAGGGCGATGATAATACGGCCCGGGTGCAGATCGAAGACCGTAAGTACGCTCCCCAGGAAATTTCCGCGATGGTGCTTCAGAAAATGAAGCAGACTGCCGAAGAATACCTGGGTGAAAAAGTGACCGATGCGGTGATTACTGTTCCCGCTTATTTTAACGATGCCCAGCGCAAAGCTACCAAAGAAGCCGGAGAAATTGCGGGATTTAATGTAAAACGAATCATCAACGAACCCACTGCCGCTTCACTGGCTTACGGGCTGGACAAAAAAGACCGGGACCAAACCATCGTAGTTTATGACTTGGGCGGCGGTACTTTTGATGTTTCCATTTTGGAACTGGGTGAAGGTGTTTTTGAAGTAAAATCAACCAGCGGAGACACTCACCTTGGGGGTGATGATTTTGATTCACGGGTTATTAATTATTTAGCCGATGAATTCAAAAAGGATGAAGGGATAGATCTTCGTAAAGACCCTATGGCTATGCAGCGGTTGAAAGATGCTGCCGAAAAAGCCAAAATTGAGCTTTCGAGTTCACAAAAAACCAATGTGAACCTTCCGTTTATCACGGCTACCGATTCAGGTCCCAAACACTTGAATATCGATATAAGCCGTTCAAAATTTGAAAAACTGATTGACGATTTAGTTCAAAAAACCATTGAACCATGTAAGAAATCGTTGTCCGATGCAGGGCTTTCAAAAAGCGATATAGACCAGGTTATTTTGGTAGGTGGATCAACCCGGATTCCTAAAATCCAGGAAGTAGTGCAGGAATTCTTCGGTAAAGAGCCAAGCAAGGGAGTGAATCCCGATGAGGTTGTAGCCGTTGGTGCTGCCATTCAGGGCGGCGTAATGTCGGGCGATGTGGATGACGTAGTATTGCTTGATGTAACTCCGCTCACCTTAGGAATTGAGACCTTAGGCGGCGTTACAACGCAACTAATTGAATCAAATACAACGATCCCGACCAGCAAAAAGGAGACCTTTTCTACCGCGGCTGACAACCAAACGAGTGTAGAAATTCATATCCTGCAAGGTTCCCGGGCCAAAGCCGAGGACAACCGTACGCTGGGACGTTTCCACCTTGATGGAATTCCACCCGCTCCGCGCGGTGTTCCCCAAATTGAAGTTACCTTCGATATTGACGCCAACGGTGTATTAAACGTTAGCGCAAAAGACAAAGGCACCGGCAAAGAGCAGAGCATTCGTATTGAATCTTCTTCAGGATTGTCGGAAGAAGAGATCGAAAAAATGAAGAAAGCTGCCGAAGAGCATGCCGATGAAGATAAAGAAATTCGCGATCGTGCTGAGAAGTTGAATAAGGCAGACAGCCTGGTTTTCTCAACCCAGAAACAGCTTGATGAACATGCTGATAAAATCTCTGACGACAACAAACAGAAGATTGAAGCCGCACTCGAGAAAGTTAAAAAAGCTCATGACGAGGAAAACATGGATGAACTTGATGATTCCATGGATGAACTGAATGAAGCTTGGTCTGCCGCTTCTCAGGAAATCTACCAGTCAGCTGCCCAGGAACAACAAGGGCAAGCAGCCGGTGCCGGCGCGCCAAACGGACAGCAGGCAGATGCCGCTCAGGATGAAGATGCTGATGACGCCGTTGATGCTGACTTC
>DASSAY010000223.1:0-4285 GCA_035699185.1 Balneolaceae bacterium
GAAAATCCCCCTATACCCCCTTTGAAAAGGGGGAATTCTTAATAGTTTTTTGGTTCTTGCTCCAATTACAATTATAAAGTTAGAATAAGATGCTTACTGTGATCAACTCAAAATCTCAACCTTCCCCCTTTTAAGGGGGGCAGGGGGATTTTAATGAGATCGGTATTGTACGTTTACTTTAATAAAGCTACCCAGTTATCTGTGTAAAAGGAAGAAACCAGATCAAGAACATCGCCGAAAGCAACGCCGAAATAAATAGTCATAATGGCTAAGACGACCAGGCTATATTTGAATAGCGGCCCGGCCTGCACGAGGGGGACATCTTTATTCGCATCACGGAAATACATATAAACCATAGGACGCAGATAATAGTACACACTGGCTGCGCTCGCCAAAACCCCTACTACTGCCAAAGCAATCAATCCGGCATCAATAGCGGCCGCAAAGACCAGGTATTTACCAACGAAACCCACAAAAGGCGGAATTCCGGCTAACGAAAAAAGAAAGAATGAAAGTATCACTCCCATAACCGGGCGCTTAAAACCAAGACCCGCATAATTATTGACATCCGTAAAATCTAAGCCTTGCTGGCGTTCATAATAAGCTACCACTCCAAAAGCACCTACATTCATAATGGTATAAGCAAACAGATAAAAGAGAACGGCGCTGTAACCCTCGGGGGTTGCAGCGGCCAGCCCAACCAGCAAATAACCGGCATGGGCAATACTCGAATAGGCCAGCATTCGCTTCATATTGTCTTGAACGATAGCAATAATATTGCCTAAAACCATCGTGATAATGGCAATGACGGATAATACTTCTGTCCAGTTAGCCGTGTCGGCGGGAATCATTTTCGAAAGCACTAAAATCAACGCTACAAAAGTGGCGGATTTTGATGCCGTAGCCATAAAAGCGGTGATGGTAGTCGGCGTTCCTTCATAAACATCGGGCGTCCACATGTGAAATGGTACGGCCGCAATTTTGAAGAAGAATCCGCCGAGCAGTAATCCGGCACCGGCAACAAATAAGAGATTTGTACTTGCGGCCTCGGCAATTTCAGGCAGATACAACGAGCCTGCAGCCCCATAAAGGAGGGCCATTCCGTAAAGCAAGAAACCGGTGGAAAACGCACCGAGCAGGAAGTATTTTATAGAAGCCTCTGCACTGGTTTTTCGATCTTTAATCAATCCTGCCAGTACATAAAGGCAAATCGACATAGTTTCAATACCGATGAAAATCATTACCAAGCTGTTGGCGCTTGCCAGACCGAGCATTCCTGCGGTAGCAAAAAGCATCATCGCGTACACTTCGCCGTAATTATGATCGATGGCACTTAGGTATTCCCGCGAAATCAATACGCAGAAAAGGGATCCGAATAAAACAACGGTATTGCCAAAAGCAGCGACACCGCCATAAACAATCATTCCGGAAAATGCAGTGCCGGCGGGGCCAAACATATCAATAATGGAAAGTGCCAGCGCGGCAATCAGCGAAACAACAGTAAGCCCGTATATGGCGTTATGGTCGTTTTTATAGGAGTCGATTAAAAGTGCGATCAACCCCGATGCGGCGACGATCACACCGGGCAGAAACGCGTTAAGGTCGTGTAGATAATTCATGCAACTTATTTATTAGAAAATATTGAGTGATAAAATGAAATTAAATTTTACTACTCATGCCATTTTAACCCCTCTTGCATCTCCCCTTTATAAGGGGAGAATTCTTGCTGGTAAACTTACTACCAAACCTTTCATCATCTCGCATGGAGACATCCCCTCCTTTTTAAGGAGGGGTGCAGGGGTGGTTGCTCCAAAGTAAAGGCAGAATTTATAAATCTATCAAAATTTTAACCACTCAACTTACTTATTGTACAGTGGCTCGATCGTTTTTGCGAGCTTGATATCTTTTTCGGTCACTTTTCCATCCGCATCATGCGTGCTGAGTGAAATGTTAACCTTGTTATAAACATTGAAAATTTCGGGGTGATGAACCTGCTCTTCAGCTTCAAAAGCAATACGGGTGATGAAAGCCATCGCATCCCGAAAATTTTTGAATTTATATTCCCGGTTCAGCTTATCATTTTGATGTTTCCAACCGTCCATTTTTTTTACGTTATCTGCAACTTGTTCATCAGAGAGTGCTTGGGCCATGGTTCTAAGGTTTTTTTGTTTTTGATGCTAATTCGTAAGTAACATCATAAAACGTTGATGCCCATTCCGGCAGTTCCCGTGAAGACGCAGATTGTTTCACAGCTATCCGCTTTTGATTGGAAGATTCAAGTAATTCGTTAACCTGCACTTCGGAATACTTCATAAAAGTATTGGGATAAATACCAATCCAGAACATAAGAATAACCAGCGGAACCAGGATGCCGATTTCTCGGGCATTGAGATCAACCAGTTTTTCATTCACCTTGTGTTTGATAGGGCCAAACATCACCCGCTGGTATAGCCAAAGCATATAAACAGCGGCCAAAATAACGCCAACGGTAGCAAATATCGCGAAAGCATTTTCGGGAATAATTGCGGAGTTAAAAGTACCATTCAGAATCAAGAACTCACCGATAAAGCCGTTCAGCCCCGGCAGGCCAATTGAAGCGAGAGTCGTAATCATAAACATGACGGCAAAAACGGGCATCACTTTAGCTATGCCGCCAAAATCTTTAATTTCGCGGGTATGACGACGATCATAAATCATTCCTACAATCAAAAAGAGCGCGCCGGTTGAAAGCCCGTGATTCACCATTTGGATGAGTGCTCCCTGCACGGCAATAACGTTAAAGGCAAATAATCCCAAAACGACAAAACCAAGGTGACTGACGGATGAATAGGCTACTAATTTTTTCCAATCTTTCTGTACCATCGCTACCAGGGCACCATAAATGATTCCAATAATGGCTAAGGTTGCCATGTAGGGCGCAAATTCTACAAAAGCGTTGGGGAACAGCGGCAAACAAATTCGAAGTAAACCATAAGTTCCCATTTTCAACATAATAGCAGCCAACACGACAGAACCGGCGGTTGGGGCTTCGGTATGAGCCCAGGGCAACCAGGTGTGGAAAGGAAACAACGGTACTTTGATACAAAAGGCCAGGGAGAAAGCTAAAAACAAATACGTTTGTTCAACCAGGCCTATTTGATATGCGGGACTTGACAGAAACCGCCAATCGGTGGTAAAGCGGAAACCTTCCATCATTGCGCCTGCATCATAACCGGTGTAAATCAAAGCTACAAGCATGATGAGTGAACCGGCCATGGTGTAAACAAAAAACTTGATTGTTGCGTGAATGCGCTCTTTGCCGCCCCAAACGCCGATTAAAAAATACATAGGGATAAGTGAGAGCTCGAAAAACACATAGAACAATACCAAATCCAGGGATGCGAAAACCCCCATCGAAGCGGTTTGTAAAAGCAGCAGCATGGAAAAATAACCGGCCAAATGCTTTTTGACAGAATCCCATGAAGCTAAAATGACAATGGGGCCCATCAATGTAGTCAGCATAAACAGCAGCAGGCTGAGTCCATCAAGGCCCACCAGGTATTTCACATCAAAACCATCAAGCACGGGTTGACCGACGGTAAGATATTGAATCATACCGGAGTTGGCTATATCAAAATTAAACAGCAGCGGCAGCGACAGTAGAAAAGTGGCGCTTGTTGCAATTAAGCTGATCCATTTTATAGCTTTTTCGCTCTTTGCCAGCAAGATCGCGGCAATGCTAATAAGCGGTAAATAAATGCAAATATTTAACAGTAACTCCATTTTCAAATCTAAGTTAACGCGTTTAGCGGATGAAAATAAAAAAGATTTAGCTTAAAAGGCTATTACTGGCAACCCCTCTTGCATCTCCCCTTGAAAAGGGGAGAAAGATCCCCTCCTTTTTAAGGAGGGGTGCAGGGGTGGTTGTCCCTTTAGTCAAATAAGCACATACAATCTATTCGTATATTTTTAACCACTCAACACATAGTAATTACAGGATCAACAAACTTAAAACGATAATAATACCAAGCACGAGGGCTAAAGCGTAACTGCTGGTAACGCCGGTTTGAACGTAACGGAATACGCTTCCAAACAGGCGCACAATTCCGCCAATAGTATTCACAAAACCATCCAGGATTTTCATATCAAACCTGGCGAGGCCCCTATCCGAAAAACGAACCAGCGGCTCAGAAACAAGGCCTTCATACACTTCATCGAAATTGTATTTTTCTTGCCATACTTGATACAGTCCGCCAAAACGGCTTGCGAGTCTGGCATCGGATGCTTCGGTAGCGCCACTTCCATA
>DASSAY010000224.1:0-8001 GCA_035699185.1 Balneolaceae bacterium
TGTTCCCGCGTGGCTTTTTTTCATCAAAACAAACCAGCAGTGTGGTGGGGTTAGGCTGTTCCAGATAAGGAATCAGATCATTGATATCTCCCCCGTTTCCATTTATTGTGGGGGCATTAAGCTGATTAAAATCACGCACAATTACAATGCGCTGCTCGGCCATCATGGGGTAACTTCGAATAATGGCAAGTACCTTCTCGGGCGAGAGATCCCTGCCGTACAGCAAATCAAAATTAAAATCCTTCTGATCCTCAGGAATGAGCTTCTCTACCGCCTTTTGCAGGCGATCCAAAAAGAACTTTTCATCACCATAGAAAAAGTACACCGGTTTCCGTCCGCCTGATTTCAACTCTTTCAGGATCTCAGAATAAAGTTCTAAACTGGTTTTTTTAGCCATCGATGAAGATTTCAGTTGTCAGCAATCAACTTTCAGCCCTGATAGCTGACTGATCGCTGATGCTTCTTAAGGTGTTAGCCTTCCCATCATTCTTGGAAATGGAATGGTCTCGCGCAAATGATCTAAGCCACACAACCAGGCAACAGTACGTTCCAGTCCCAACCCATAGCCGGAATGCGGTACACTTCCATACTTTCGCAGATCCAGATACCAGCTGAAAATCTCTTCCGGCAGGTCATGCTCCTTAATACGTTGTTTCAGGATCTCCAAATCATCCTCCCGTTGACTTCCGCCAATGATCTCACCGTACCCTTCCGGGGCCAGCATATCGCATGCCAGCGCCAGGCTTTCATCTTCTGGATCACGCTTCATATAAAATGCTTTCACCTCGGCGGGATAACGATGTACAAGCACCGGCGTATCGAATTGCAGCATCAGCAAGGTTTCATCGCTGCCGCCAAAATCTGCGCCCCATTGAAAATTCCGGGCAGATTTTTTCCATTCGGGAATATTGCGTAAATCCTCTTCGATCTGGTTGATACGAGACGCAATTTCACGAATACGCTGATCAATCTGCGCTTTCCGCCATTTCTTAGCCTGACCTTTTTCCTTCTCAATCTCTTTCCGCTCCTGCTCCAGATCATGCTGTTCCTGCTTGCGATCTTCCAGCATCTGGTCCATAAAAGAAGCCATTTCATCACTCTTCAAGCGCTCAACGGCTTCGGTATATGAAATTCTCGGAAAGCCATCAGTCACTGCTTTTTCAAGTTTGGAAGTATCCCGTTCAAGAATCTCCAACTCACCTTTAGAACGCTCCAGTACTCTTTTAATGATAAATTTGATCATCTCTTCGGCCAAATTCATATTCATGGCAAGATCGTAATAGGCCATTTCGGGCTCGATCATCCAAAATTCCGTCAGGTGACGACGGGTTTTGCTCTTTTCAGCCCGAAAGGTGGGGCCAAAGGTATAAATCAATCCATGAGCCATTGCCATAGCTTCCCCGTAAAGCTGTCCCGACTGGGTGAGATATGCTTTTTCATCAAAATAATCGGTTTCGAAAAGATTCGTCGTTCCTTCAGCGGCATTTCCGGTAAAAATGGGCGCATCCATCTGGATGAATCCCCGTTCCTGGAAAAAAGTGTGAATAGCATAAATAATTTCATTCCGCACCCGCATCGCTGCCCACTGTTTTTGGCTTCGCAACCACAAATGGCGGTTTTCCATCAAAAATTCAACGCCGTGTTCTTTCGGGGTGATGGGATAATCTTCAGCAACTTGCAGCACCTCCACACGCGAAACCTGCACTTCATAACCGCCGATGCTTCTCTCGTCTTCAATCACTTTTCCGGTGATTATCACAGAGCTTTCCTGACGAAGTGAATCTGCTGCCTGCCAGGTTTCTTCACTTACATCATCTTTGGCTACCACACACTGGCAAATGCCTGAACCGTCACGCAACTCAAGGAAATAGAGATTCTTACTGCTTCGAAAATTATAAACCCAGCCTTTTAGGGTGATCTCTTCTTCAACGTGATCTGACAAATCGCGGATATAAATCATGCTTCTTTTAAAATATTGGAGTTAAAACTGTTGGTAAAAATTATTCTTAAAGAAAATTATTCTCCCGCCTTATCGTTCGGGAGTAACTCACACAGACAATAAATAAAATTTTAAACGAAAAAGTCATCCCCCTGCGCCCCCTTCAAAGGGGGAAATATTAATCCCTTTGGGATTAAAAATAGAAGAGATAGCTTCATCGAAGCTAACCATTTCTGAACAAACTCGAAAAGCAAAATTCCTGCGTACTTTGCGATGCCTTTGCGTCCTCTGCGGTTAATTTTCAGGCAGTAACAATGCTTCAGAAAACTGCTTGCTGTCGAAGAAATCCTGGGCAAAATGCTGAATTTCATCTGCCTGGACTTCATCAATTTTTTCCAGCAGCTCATCCAGCGTTACAAAACGATTGAAGTAAATTTCACTCTTCGCAAGGCGGCTCATACGGTTGCTCATGCTTTCCAAAGAAAGCATCAATTTTCCTTTCAACTGCGATTTTGCCTCCGAAAGCTCTTTATCGGGGATGGGTTCCTGCTTCAACTTATTGAGTTCTTTCTGCACCAATTCCCGAACGTGATCGACGTACTCGCGGTCGGTTCCCACATAAATTCCATACAAACCTGCGTCTTTATACGATTGGTTGAAGGAAGAAATGGTGTAGCAATAGCCATATTTCTCACGCACATTTTGATGAAGTCGCGAGCTCATTCCACCGCCTAAAACCGTATTTGCCAGCAAAAGCCGGTATTTATCATCATGATTATAATCCAGTCCGCGGCGCCCCATAACAAAATGCGTTTGCTCAATCGCCTTTGTTAATTCAATCCGGCTTACTTCATAATCGGTCATAGAAACCTTTCTTTCTACCGGTTTTTGGGACACAACTTCACCAAAAGCTTCTGAAACCAGTGTCACTACCTTTTCGTGATCTACATTCCCGGCAACCGAGATTAACAAATTAGAAGGCTGATAGCGCTCTTCCATATAACGGTACAAATCCTGCCGTTGAAAAGCGGAAACGGTATCTTCATATCCAATGACGGGTCGGCCAAGCGGATGGCCCTTAAAAATTTGCTCACTGAACTTCTCAAAAAGGTAATCTCGGGGACTGTCGTTATACATTTTCATCTCTTCGATAACCACCTTCTTTTCTTTCTCGATCTCATCCTCGGGGAATGACGGGTTGAGAACCATGTCGGAAAGTACATCCAGCGCCTTATCTAACTCAGAATTAAGGCAGCGTGAAAAATAACAGGTGTATTCGGAAGATGTGAATGCATTCAGGTAGCCGCCTACCGATTCCATGCTCATGGCAATGTCGTACGAAGAGCGGGTATCGGTTCCTTTAAAAAGCATGTGCTCCAGGAAATGAGTAACGCCGGCCTGTTTTTCGGTCTCGTTGCGGCTTCCGGTTTTAGCCCAGATTCCCACCGAAACACTTTTCACACTTTCTACATGCTCAGTAGCAATGGTAAGCCCGTTATCAAGAACGGTTTTTTGAATGAAATCTATTTCTTTTGTCTGCATTTAAATTTTGTCATTAAATTATTAGAAACCACTAAAACACTAAAAGCACGAAAAAAAATAATTATTAAGTGCCTGGCACTTAACTTTTGGGTTTTTGTGCTTCCGTGGTAAAAAACAAAACGCCATCCCGAAGTAACGAGATGGCGTCAAAAGATACATCATTTTATAGAGAAATGATTAGCTTATCTCTCATCACCGTTTTTAGGGATGAGCGCTTTACGACTGAGGCGAAGTTTTCCGCCATGCTCCACTTTAAGCAATTTCACGTCCAGTTCATCACCCACAGAAAGCACATCACTTACATTGTTAACATGCTCATGGTTGATTTCAGAAACGTGAAGCAAACCGTCTTTACCGGGCACGATTTCAACAAAAGCGCCATAATCTTTGATCGCTTTCACCGTACCGTGGTAGGTCGCCCCTTCTTCAAGGTGGCCGGTGATGCCTTCAATACGTTTTTTAGCTGCTTCAGCTTTCGAAAGATCATCAGCCGTAATGGTGATTAGACCTTTGCTTCGTTCTTCATCTTCTTCAACCCAGATTTCGGTATCTGTTTCTTTTTGAAGCGTTTGAATCACTTTTCCGCCCGGACCGATTACCGACCCGATGTCATCGGCTTCAATTTCCATATTGATAAACTGCGGCGCGAATTCAGAAATTTGCTCGCGCGGCTCAGAAATAGTTTCAGCCATTTTACCTAAAATATGCAGGCGTCCATCGTGGGCCTGTTGCAGGGCTGCTTCAAGCACTTCAAAAGAAATGCCGCCTACTTTCATATCCATCTGACAAGCGGTAATTCCGTCACGGCTGCCGGCCGTTTTGAAGTCCATATCGCCCATGAAATCTTCTTCGCCTCGAATATCGGAGAGAACAACGTGATTATCTTCGCCAACAATCATTCCCATCGCAATTCCGGCTACCGGCTTTTTAAGGGGAACTCCGGCATCCATAAGCGCCATTGACCCACCGCAAACTGTAGCCATAGAAGATGAACCGTTTGATTCTGTAATATCAGAAATGACCCGAATCACATAACCAAATTCATCAAATGATGGCATCAATTTTTTAATGGATCGTTCGGCCAAATGACCATGTCCAATTTCCCGGCGTCCGGGACCGCGCATATAACCGGCTTCACCTACACTGTAGGGCGGGAAATTATAATGGAGGTAAAACGTTTTATCTTCTTCAACCAAAAGCGTATCAACAGATTGCACGTCTTTTTTGGTTCCAAGTGTTACAGAAACCAGTGCTTGTGTTTCACCACGAGTGAAGATAGCTGAACCGTGAGTACGGGCCAAATATCCGGTTTGGGTCCAGATATCGCGAATGTCTTCGGGAGAACGTCCGTCGATACGGCGTTTTTTCTCCAGAATCATATTTCGAAGTTCATGCTTTTCGATCTTGCCAAGAAGTTCCCGAATTGTGCCTTCTTTATCGGAATATTCTTCGTTTTCGGTTAATTCCTGAACGACCGATTCTTTGGCTTCATTAAGTTTTTCGCTGTACTCTTCTTTACCAAGGCCGATGTTTACAACTTCACGAATTTTTTCTTCACCCAGTTCATGAACTTTCGTTTTCAGATCTTCATCAACTTCATCCGCTACAAATTCGCGTTTAGGTTTTCCATATTCTTCGCGAAGTTCTTCCTGGAAAGCACACAGCTTTTTGATAGCTTCATGAGCCGCTTTAATGGCATCGAGCATCTCTTTTTCAGAGATTTCTTCCATCTCGCCTTCCATCATCAGCACGCTTTCAGCCGTACCGCCAATCACCATGTCGATGTCGCTGTGCTCCATCTCATTCATGGTCGGGTTGATGACAAATTCACCTTCAATTCGTCCTACCCGAACTTCCGCGATAGGTCCCGCGAAAGGGACATCGGAAATGTGAAGCGCGGCCGAAGCGCCAACTCCACCGAGAACGTCACCGTCATTCTGCCCGTCTGATGAAAGTACCGAGCAAATAATCTGTGTATCAAAGCGATAACCGTCGGGGAAAAGCGGACGCAAACTGCGGTCAATCAAGCGGCTCGCTAATACTTCCTTTTCATTAGGACGGCCTTCTCGTTTAATAAATCCACCCGGGAATTTGCCGCCGGCTGAAAAACTCTCGCGTAAATCAACTGTTAAGGGGAAAAATGGTTTGTCGGTAGGTTCTTTGGAACTTACTGCAGTACATAAAACCATCGTGTCGCCCATGCGGACCGTTACCGCGCCATCTGCCTGTTTTGCGATGCGTCCGGTTTCAATCGATAATGTTTTGCCCGGCGCGAATTCTACGCTTTTAAAATCTTCTTTCATGTTTACTATAAATTCAATTCAAATTGTTACTAATTCTTACTATTTAACTACAAAATTTTTTGAAGAACTCAGAAAGGAGAATAATCTTCAATGGTACGAAATGCAGAAAATATAAATGAAAAAGGCACGCTATTTTAACGTGCCTAATACTTATTTACGAATACCTAAATCGCCGATTAGCTCACGATATTTTTCAATATCTTTTTTCTTGAGGTAGTTCAGCAATCTTCTTCGTTTTCCAACCAGTTTCAACAAGCCTCTTCTTGAAGCATGATCTTGGCCATTTGCTTTCAGATGTTCGGTCAGCTCATTAATTCGCTCAGTAAAAATAGCGATCTGAGCTTCTGTAGATCCTGTATTTTCTGTGGATCCACCGTATTTTTTAACAATTTCTTCTTTCCGTTCTTTTGTTATCGTCATGTGTTAAATAATTCTTATTTGCTTTACTTCAACTACGTTTTTTCAACCTATTTATAGCGGGTAAAGATAAATGTTTATGGTGTGCTTTGCAATAAATTTTCAACCTAACTGTGTTGATCTACTTATGGTGATTATTCGTGTGACTTCTGGAACAAAAAAAGTCTCAATTTTTGAAGAGATAATAACAATAACTGGTTTAAATCAACGGAAAGGAAGGAAGTTGCATATTTCATTTACAATGACGAAAAAATAGATGGTATAACTAGATAATCAACTTTTACATATTCAATATAGCATTGAATTGTAAAAAATTTGAAAATATGCTATTTTTTTAGTATATCGTAATTAGGGTAATGACAAGGGGTTACAATGGAGATCATCAAAAATACATCATTATCTTTTTTCCCTTATCAAATTTTAACACGCAAAATGTCAACCAATTCTTCATCAATAGCCTCAACGACAAATTTTTCATAAAACAAAATAGGGGTACTAATTATGAACTCATTTCTTCGTAAAACTATCACAACACTTACCGTTATAATTTTAATTTCATTAGCTATTAGTAGTTGCGATTCGATTTTAAATCCTAAGTCGACAACTTCAAATCAAAGCTGGAATGGTGTATCTCAAGCAAATGACGTAAAACTCAAAAAGTCTCAATCGCTTAACCATGATCAGAGAACGGTGCAACTAGCAAAAAAGATAAATGGGTTGGGTGGTCTATTTATTAATCAATTGGGTCAGTTGAGTATTTATCTCACTCAACCAACTAAGCAAATGGCAATCGCAACGTCTACTTTATCAAGTTTTAAACCCCTTACTAAGACCTTGGCTCGTCTAAGAGGTAAAGGAAATAGTTTGGCCTCTGTTTACAATATGAAGATTAAAAAAGGCCAATATAGCTTTATTAAGCTTTACACATGGAAAAAGAAGGTAACTAGCAATATACTTCACATGGAAGGAGTCTACACGAATGATATTGATGAAGCAGAGAATAAATTGTCCATCGGGGTGAAGGGAAAAGACATAAAAGCCAAAGTAAGAAAAAAATTAGCGCAGTTAAATATCCCAAGAGAAGCAGTAATCATATTCGAAATGTCTCCCCCCGAACTGCTGACATCACTTCAAGATCAAGTTTCGTCATTTTCCGGCGGAATAAAAATAACAATAGGCTCTTCTGGTGATTGGTGCACAATGGGGCCTACGGTAAGGTGGAGAGAGAGTCCTGGTGAGCCTTTTGTTACGGGATATACTACGGCCTCTCATTGCACCCCTCCACTGGGTGGCGGAGTTAATGGCACTCAATTTTATCAGGCCACCTTAGGCGGAAATTATGCTGGAATAGAAATACGTGATCCACAATTTGCGGGGAATAAATGCTGGGATACTGGAAATGATTGTCGAGAAAGTGATGTAGCCCTTATTAGTTATTCTGATGCTAACCCACAGTTAGTCCCCGGATCAATATATAAAACCACCAGTAAGGGCCGTAATAGTGGATCAATAACAATTCCAACCTATGATCAACGATTTTACATAAAAAGCATTGACAACTATATTCCTCAAGGGGTCGAAACTCATAAAATTGGTGCAAGGACAGGTTGGACCTATGGAAACGGCACAGCTGTTTGTCAGGATTTCACAGTTGGTAGTTTAACTTATGTTTGTCAAAACGTGGTGCAAGCTGGGGCAGATCACGGAGATAGCGGTGCCCCTGTTTTTGCAACAACAGCATCAAGCGACTCAGTAATTTTCTATGGTAGTTTATCAGGAGGATATTCGTCTGGTGGTAAT
>DASSAY010000225.1:0-9565 GCA_035699185.1 Balneolaceae bacterium
GGCTTTGTTTAGAAATTAGAAGTGAACTTATAATTTTTGTTATGTCATTCCTTCCGAAGGAATCCCTATGGGAGAATCCCAATTTATTGGGTGAGGAATCTCAAATGTGATAAAGATAAAAAGCTCCAATTAAGATAAAAGTTGCATCAACGTTTGAGATCCCTCACATTCGTTCGGGATGACATTAAGAAAAAGGTTAATCATAGGTAACAATTACCCAAATGAATGTAGAATATATTATAAAAGAAGGTGTAGCAGGATTTAAAAGAGCGCGCCTGGCATCTTTTACCTCGGTGTTTTCTCTTTTTATTGCCGTTTTGCTGCTGGGTGTGTTGGCTCGCGTTTCATACAACGCCTATACCATCGCCCAATCTCTAAAAAAATCGATTGATGTAGAAGTTTTTCTGCTGGACCTGGACGAACGCACTACCCGCGAGCTGAAATCAAAACTGGACGAGCAACCGCTGGTGGAAGAGATAAGTTATATTTCGAAAGACAGTGCCGCAGCAATCTTTGAAAAAGAATTTGGACTGGGTGGCAGTTCATTGGCCGAACTGAAATTTCTGCCGGCTTCATTCCGGTTAAAAATAAACTCCGAAGCACCGCTCGATACCGTAAATGCGCTGGTTAAAGAGATAGGAAATTATCGCGGGGTAGACGATGTTCGCTTCAACCGCCAATTGTTGCAACTGTTGCAAAGCCGGTTCCAAACCGTTGCGGCGGCAGGCGGCGGACTCGGAATACTCATTTTACTGGCTGCCTTGGTGCTGGTTTTCAATACCATTCGCTTAACCATTTACGCAAAACGCGGACTCATTAAAGCCATGAAACTGGTAGGCGCAACGAATGCTTTTATTCGTCGTCCCTTTGTTTTTGAAGGAGTGATTCAGGGATTATTGGCTGGTTTTATTTCCGTTATGGTGATGTATTTATCCTTTCAATACATCATCCCGCAATACATTCCCCAATTCGGCGTGCTTGAATGGCCCTTTGGCCGCTGGTATTTCCTATGCGGATCTATGATCTTGTTGTCAGTCTTAATGGGCTTTCTCGGAAGCCAGTGGGCCGCCCGCCGCTTTATTCGCGAGACTTCTATTTCGGAGTGAGTATTACATAACCGTTGAAAAAAGTAACGCTTTGAGGCTTTTGCTTCATTCAAGAATATATTCTTACTTTCGTTTATCCTTCACATAAACCGCTTTTGATTGTCCCTGGCCGGTAGATCGTTCTTCAATTTCGAAAAGTTTAGTCGCTTCAACCAGTTCACCCAATTTTCGGTAGCCATAATTGCGCGGATCAAAGTCTGAAGATTGTTTGGCAATATAGCTCCCTACCTGACCCAAATGCGCCCAGTCGCTTTCATCTGATGATGCTTCAACCGCATTGCGCAGCAGGTTTACAAGTTTAGTGTCTTGCTTTAATTCGTTTGATGTTAAATGACGGAAAGATGATGGTTTTTCATCGGTCTCTTCTTCTCTTCTTAAAACTTCGGTATAAATGAATTTATCACAGGCAGCAACAAAGGGGGCAGGTGTTTTTTGCTCTCCGAATCCATAAACGATAAGTCCTGATTCGCGAATTCGAGCCGCTAATTTGGTGAAGTCACTATCGCTCGAGATGATGCAGAAGCCATCAAAGCGGCCGGTGTAGAGCAAGTCCATAGCATCAATTATCATAGCGCTGTCAGTCGCGTTTTTTCCGGTGGTATAGCCGAATTGCTGAATAGGCTGGATGCTGTGCTGAAGGAGATGCTCTTTCCAACTGCGTAATTTTGTGGAGGTCCAATCGCCGTAAATACGTTTAACGTTAGCGGTGCCGTATTTGGCAATTTCAGCCAGCAGCCCTTCAACAATCGAAGGCTGGGCATTATCGGCATCAATCAGAACAGCCAGTTTTTGGGTTGAATTATTCATGAAATAGCTAAGGTGTTAAGAAGGAAAACCGTTCTGTTAAGATATAACAAAAGAATGAGGAACTGTAGCTCGACATTTATATCGAAAGCCACCGCAATAATTGCTAATCGAGATAAATCTCGATCTACTCAATCCTTAACATTGGCTTAACAAAAAAAGAAAAAAAATTAAATATATTGCCTCGCTCATTAAAATTAGCACATTAGGCCAATCCAATATCATGCTTAAAAGATTAGCTTTATTCCTTGCTGGCGGACTTTTTCTTGGTTCTTGTGGCAGCGGGGATATCAAGCAAATTAACATCGGCGGCTCAAGTACAGTTTACCCCATCACCGAAGCGGTAGCCGAAGAATTCCGGCAAGCAACAAGATCAGATACAGTCAATATTCGTATAACGGTAGGCGTTTCAGGAACCGGCGGGGGATTTCAAAAATTCATACGTGGTGAAATCGGTATCGTTGATGCTTCGCGCGAAATTTACCCCGAAGAAATTAAGGCAGCCGAAAAGCAAGGCGTAGAATATGTTCAGCTTGCAGTGGCTTACGACGGTCTGGCGGTGGTTGTGAATCCCAAAAATGACTGGGTAGAGTACGTAACGGTTGAAGAGTTGCAGAAAATCTGGGAACCGGAAGCCCAGGGCGTTGTTATGCAGTGGAGTGATGTGCGTGAAGAGTGGCCCGATGCGTCCCTTCATCTTTACGGCCCGGGCGTAGCCTCCGGTACGTTCGATTACTTTACTGAAGTGATTGTGGGTGAAAGCGGCAAAAGCCGGGGTGATTTTACCGCCAGCGAAGATGATAATGTGCTGGTTCAGGGTGTTTCAACCGATAAATATGCGCTCGGTTTTTTTGGACTCGCTTATTATGAGGAAAATGCAGATGAGCTGAAACTGGTAGGAGTTGACAATGGAGAAGGTCCGCCGGTAAAACCATCAGTTCAAACTGTTTCAAACGGAACTTATGCGCCACTTTCCCGTCCCTTGTTTATTTACGTCAGTGCTGATGCTGCCCAAAAAGAAAGCGTTCAAAAATTCGTTGAATTTTATCTTAAGATGGCACCGAAACTGGTAAAACAGATCGGTTATGTGCCAATGCCCGACTCTGCCTATCAGGCTCAAATGCAGAAATTTCAGCAATTCGTTTCTAAAGTAGAAACCGTAGCAGACACTGTAGCGACTCAATAATTAACCGCGAAAGTGGCGGTTTGATCAGATATGAAGCTAAAAGAGAAAATCATTGAAAAGGTATTAGCGTTCTGCGCGCTGGTTACCGTTTTAACAACCCTCGGCATCATCCTGATCCTGGCGGTCCAGGCCTTTGCCTTTTTCAAAGATGTGTCCATTGTTGAATTTTTAACATCCACCCAGTGGTCGCCGCTTTTCGCCCAAAAGCATTACGGTATTTTACCGCTGCTGGCAGGTACTTTTTTAACGACTGCCATTGCCATCGCTGTCGCCCTGCCGGTGGGGCTGATTATCGCCATTTATTTAAACGAATACGCTTCACAGCAGATTCGTAAAATCACAAAACCCGTGCTTGAAATACTCGCAGTCGTGCCCACGGTTGTTTACGGCTTTTTTGCCCTGCTCATCGTAACGCCTTTTTTGAAAACCTTTATCCCCGGCCTGGCGGGTTTTAACGCGCTTTCGCCCGGCATTGTGATGGGCATAATGATCATTCCTTATGTTTCCTCACTCAGCGAAGATGCGCTGAACGCGGTTCCCAATTCTCTTCGTCAGGCTTCATTTGGAATGGGTGCCACAAAATTTCAAACTGCTTTTAAAGTGATGGTTCCCGCCGCTTCCTCGGGCATCATTGTCTCGGCGATTTTGGCGATTGCCCGCGCCATCGGCGAAACAATGATTGTAACCATCGCCGCCGGTTTGCAGCCTCGTTTTACGCTCGACCCCACCGTGCCGATTGAAACGATTACGGCTTATATCATGAACGTAAGTATGGGTGATGTGGCTCGGGGGACAACTGCTTATCAAACCATTTTTGCCGCCGGTTTCACACTTTTCATCTTTATCTTTATTCTCAATAACATCAGTTACTGGATTAAATCAAAATACGGACTGAAGTATGAGTAAATCGAATTCAGGCAGTATTAACGACAAAATTTTTAAAGGCCTTGGCATCACTGCCACGGTTTCGTGTCTGTTGATTTTGGTTGTTTTTCTCGGCTTTATTCTGGTCCAGGGCCTTGAGCGCTTAAGCTTGGAGTTTTTGATGAGCCTGCCCTCGCGCTTTGCTGATGAAGCGGGTATTTATACCGCCTGGGTCGGTACTTTATGGATCTTCATCATCACCACTTTAGTATCTTTTCCGCTGGGTGTGGGAGCCGGAATTTACCTGCAGGAATATGGAAAGAAAAGCATGCTAAATACCTTGCTGGAAATTAATATCGCAAATCTTGCGGGCGTGCCTTCCGTAATTTACGGCCTGCTGGGACTCGAAGTTTTTGTGCGTATCATGCAAATGGGAAACAGCATTTTAGCGGGTGCTTTAACGCTGTCATTGTTGATATTGCCGGTTATTATCGTTTCAACCCGTGAAGCAATACGGGCGGTGCCAAGCTCCGTAAAAGATGCTTCTTATGCCTTGGGCGCATCAAAATGGCAGACGATCTGGAAGCAGGTTTTGCCGGCATCATTCGGCGGTATTTTAACCGGCGTGATTTTAGCTTTATCCCGTGCCGTGGGCGAAACGGCCCCGCTTGTGGTCATTGGCGCGCTGGTTTACGTGCCCTTTGTGCCGCAAGGCCCGCTGGATGAATTTACGGTGTTGCCGATACAGATTTTCAACTGGGTAACACGTCCCCAGCACGAGTTCATCGTCAATGCGGCGGCAGCGATCATTGTACTGCTGCTGATCACTTTTGCGATGAACGGAATTGCCGTTTATCTTCGAAACAGGTGGCAGAAAAAGATTAATTGGTGACACCCCTCGGATTGAATGGACCCCGAGTAATCGGGGCATTCAATCGTCTCCCCTGAAGGGGAGATTTGTCCGCCTTTAGCCGTAGGCATTGGGGTTAGGGGGATTGATCAAGATACGATTCACGACAAAAAGTTTGATGAATTTTTCAAAAATAGTTAACGAAATTTGATATGCAGACTCCAAAAGCAACGCATGTAAAAACCGAGCCTAAAGAAGTTCCAAAGGGAAAGTCCCATAAGCTCGAAGCAAAGAATATAGATGTGTTTTATGGCGATTTTAGAGCCGTTGATAACATCACCCTGAATATTATGGAACATTCAGTTACTGCTTTTATTGGCCCTTCCGGTTGCGGAAAATCCACTTTGTTGCGGCTTTTTAACCGGATGAATGATTATATCGATGGTTTCAAAATGAACGGCCGGATTTTGCTCGACGGCAAAGATATTTACGATGAATCGGTGAAGGTTGAAGAGCTGCGCAAAAAGGTGGGGATGGTGTTTCAAAAGCCCAACCCTTTTCCAAAAACCATTTTTGAAAATGTAGCTTATGGACTTCGTATTCAGGGCATCAAAGACAAAGAATTTATTGAAGAACGGGTGATAGAATCTCTAAAAAACGCTACGCTGTTCGATGAAATTGACGGGAATTTGGATAAGCAGGCATTGGCGCTTTCCGGCGGACAGCAGCAGCGTTTGTGCATTGCCCGCGCCCTGGCCGTAAAGCCTTCCATTTTATTGATGGATGAGCCGACATCAGCCCTGGATCCTATTTCCTCCGGCAAAATTGAGGATCTTATTGATGAACTGAAGGAAAATTATACCATCGTTATTGTTACTCACAACATGCAGCAAGCGGCGCGCGTGAGTGATAATACTGCTTTTTTGTATATGGGCCGGCTTATTGAATATGGCGATACCCAGAAAATATTCACAAATCCTGAAAAAGATCGCACTCAGAACTATATTACCGGTCGTTTTGGTTGATTTCATTTTAAAGACGAAGAGTAAATCTTTTTCGTTCTACATGTCATCCCTCACATTGGTTCGGGATGACATAATTTAGAATTTTTGTCATGTTTTCCATTAACATAATTAACTTATTATGTCACACTTAGACACAGAAATAGCGTTGCTCAAAGACAACATCCTTGAGATGATGTTTTTGGTCAAAAACCAGCTTGAAAAAGGCCGAAAGGCACTGGAGAATCTTGATGAAGAACTGGCTCACGAGATCACCGCTAACGAGCGCCGGGTAGATAGCCTGGAGCTAACCATCGACCGGGATTGCGAAAATATTTTAGCGCTTTTCAACCCCGTGGCCGTTGATCTCCGGTTTGTGATGGCGGCTTTCAAAATCAATTCAGATTTAGAACGAATTGGCGATCATGCTAACAGTATTGCAAAATACATCCTGGATTTTGAAGAGAAGATGGATGCTGATACCATTAAAAAAATGCGTCTTACTGAAATGTATGATACCTCCATTGAAATGATGAACAGTATGTTCAACGCTTTTGTCAACGAAGATACCGAGCTGGCACGAAAAGTATTCAAACTCGACAAAGTGCTGAACAGTATCAACCGGGAGGTCTCGAACGTCACCACAAAATTGATTGATGAAGATGCAAAGAAAACACGAAATTATCTTTATATGTTTTCTATCATTCGAAAACTGGAACGGGTGGGCGACCTGGTAAAGAACATTTCTGAAGAACTCATTTTTCACTTAGAGGCCAAGGTATTGAAGCATCAAAAGATGAAATCAAAAAACGGCAAAGAATGATGAATTGTGAGAGATTGGGAAGGCCCTAAGATAAAAATCTTATTTCTCTGCGTGAATCCTTTTGCTTTTTAAGTTGCCAAAAATTTTAATAATGGATCAGTAAATTAGAATAAATCATCTATAAATGAAACGACTTGTATTACTGTGCCTTTTAGTAGGCTTGTTTTCGCTCCCATCTTTTGGCCAGGTTTCGGTAGGCGAAAAAGGTAAACTGAGCGGACTCTTTTTTGGGGATTATTATTGGATTGCTAATCATCATAACCAAGATCTTGACGGCCGGAATGGTTTCTGGATTCGTAGAATTTATCTCACTTACGATTATAAAATAAGTGATTCCTTTTCGAGCCGCCTGCGTTTAGAAATGGAGCATGATGGAGATTTTCAGGGAAATTCCGAACTGGTTCCTACCGTAAAGGATGCTTATTTAAAGTGGAAGAGCGGTGATCATCAAATTCTGGCGGGGATTTCATCAACCCCTACATTTAATCTTACGGAAGCTGTTTGGGCATATCGATCGGTGGCAAAATCACCCTTGGATTTGTATGATTTTGGCAGTTCACGAGATTTGGGCCTGTCATTTATTGGTGAACTGGGTGAGGCCGAAAAATTCAACTATCATTTTTTCTTTGGAAATGGTAACGGGGAAAGTGCAGAATTTAACGAAGGTAAAAAAGTAATGCTTGCGCTCGGCTATGATCTCACCAAGCATTTTATTATCGAAGTTTATGGAGACTGGAATGATGGAACAACAGCTGATACCTACACCTTACAGGGTTTTATCGGTTACCGGTCGGATGTATTTAATTTTGGAGCTTTATATGCCCGGCAATGGCGCCAGATTATAGGCACTGATCTTAACCTGGATTTGGTTTCGATATTTGCCAATAAGCAGCTCACCGAAAAGGCCGCCGGTTTTCTGCGTGTTGATCACATGTTTGATCCTTATCCTGATGGCGATGATAATGCGTTCTTGCCTTTTAGTCCCGAAGCCGAATCTACTTTTTTAGTGGGCGGGGTTGATGTTAAACTGCATGAAACGATTCATCTTATGCCCAATATAGAAACTATTTTTTATGGTGAAAACGCCTTAGGTGAAACGCCCGAAACGGATGTTATTCCGCGAGTAACTCTTTTCTTCGAATTTTAACTTTCGCCACAGATTACCACTGATTTAGCACAGATAAATCAGTTTAAAATCTGTGGAGATCTGTGGCAAGGAATTTATTTCCAGGCTTCTTCACTTTTGTCCTCAAAATGTGAAAAAGCATTGATAAGCCCGAGTAGAACTTCGGCCGAAGTCTCAAAAAGCGCTTTTGCGTGAGCATCATCCACTTTGCCAATATCCTGTCGCAGATGGTCAGCCACTTTTTGCAATTCAGAGCGAATGTTTTTGCTATGTTCCCTGGGATCGGATGTTTGAAGGTCTTTCATTAGTTTTGAAAAGTTTAGCTTTTAAAATAGCTTAAACAGCCTCTTATACCATAAAATTCGTTTTTGAACCAGCCTAAAAGAATGCTCAAATCCTTCCTTGCCATGCATCACCAAACATCACTATATTAGGCGCTCTTGGGTGCTTAGCTCAGTTGGTTTAGAGCGCATGCTCGACAAGCATGAGGTCACAGGTTCGAATCCTGTAGCACCCACTTTTCTTATCTAAAATCTTTTTACCACTAAAGCACAGAAACAAAAATAGCTTTGTGCCTTTTTCATAAATCCTTTCATGCTTTTAGTGTTAAACCAAATATTTAATTCATTTCTCTTTCGGCTGGTTAACAGGTTTCGTATTTTTACCGATCTGAATTAACGGCAAAAATTATCTTAATGGCTCAACGCAGAAAAGCACGAGAAGTAGTTCTACAGGCGCTTTACGCCAGTGAAATTGGCAAAGGAGAGTGGACTCACATCATCAAGACGGTCATTAAGCCTAAACTTGAAGATCATGCCGAGTCTTTTAAATTTTCCGAGCAATTGTTCTTGAAAGTGGAGAATCACCGGCAAGATGTGGATAAAGTAATTCAGAAGCATATCAAAAATTGGCGTATTGAACGCCTTACTGTCATTGACCGGCTCATATTGCGGATGGCAATCGCTGAATTTTTATATTTTGATCAAATTCCCATTAAGGTGACGATGAATGAAGCTATCGAGATTGCCAAGCGGTTTTCGACTAAAAAGTCCGGCAATTTTGTGAACGGAATTCTTGATTCAGCCCTTGAACAATTGAAAAAAGAAAACCGCATCAACAAAAAGGGCAGGGGACGAATCGAAAGTTCCTTCAATTCATAATCGCTATGGCCCATCAAAAATACATAGCCATTGGCGATATTCACGGTTGTTATCAATCGTTAGAAGCCCTGCTGAAAAAATTAGAGCCTTTCGCAGACCGTCAGTTCATTTTTATCGGTGATTATATTGACCGCGGCCCCGATTCCAAGAAAGTTGTTGAGCGATTAATGGAGTTTCAGCAACAAGCTGACTGCGTATTTTTACGCGGCAACCACGAGCAAATGCTGCTGGATGCTTTCAATGATGGTGAGTTCAAACTCTGGATTTCCAATGGGGGAAAAGCGACCCTAAAATCATATGGTATTGACCGTTTTGGGAGACTTCCTGATGCTCATTTTGATTTCTATGATCAAACCAAATTCTACTATGAAACAAACGAGTATTTTTTCGTTCATGCAGGACTTTCGGCCGCAAAAACCATTAAGGAAAGCCTTCAGGATGAAGAAGAGATTGAAGCATTTTTATGGGAACGTTCTCATCTCAATGCTTTCGAAACTCCCTGGGAGAAAAAGGTGGTTTTCGGGCATACTCCGCGTCCACAGCCCATTAGAAAAAACGGGATGATCGGCATAGACACCGGCTGCGTTTTTAAGCGAATGGGATACGGAAAATTGACAGCCGTAAAACTGCCCGAAGAAGAATTTG
>DASSAY010000226.1:0-2620 GCA_035699185.1 Balneolaceae bacterium
GCACTTTCAAAAGTGCTTGGCGCCTTAGCTACAAAATCAACATCGCATCACCGAAAGAATAAAACCGGTATTCCTGTTCAATGGCGTGCCGGTATATTTTTTTCATCTCTTCGAATCCCATAAAAGCCGCGACCAGCATCAACAGCGTACTTTTGGGCAGGTGAAAGTTCGTGATAAGTGCATCTACCGCCTTAAAATCATAGCCGGGACGAATAAAAATATCGGTGTCCATTTTAACGGGGGTGAAGTGATCCTGCCGCTGTAGAGAAGATTCCAGCACTCTTACGCTGGTGGTACCCACCGCGGTAATGCTTTCGGCTTGATTAAGTTGATCCGCTGTTGCTTCATCCATCGCAAACCATTCGGAGTGCATGGTGTGTTCTTCAATCGTCTCTGTTTTTATGGGCGCGAAGGTTCCCAATCCCACATGCAGCGTAACTTCCGCCTTCGTAATGCCACTTTGTTGAATCTTGCGCAGTAGTTCATCCGTAAAATGAAGTCCAGCTGTGGGCGCAGCTTTACTGCCCAAGCTATCGGCATAAACCGTTTGATATTCCTCCGAAAGCGCCTCATTCTGCTCAATATAAGGTGGAAAGGGCGTGTGTTTGTATGAATTATAAATCGCATCACCCAGACCGGGCGTCATTTTTAAGGTACGAATTCCCTCTTCATTCACTTCCAAAACTTCGGCAGAGATTTTATCGGTTAGTTCGACCGTTGCCCCCTTTTTAAATTTCTTACCGGGACGAACCAGCGCCTGAACGGCCGTATCGTTGGCGGCATTCAGGATGAAGATCTCCTTCCGGCCCTCATCAAACAGCAGACGGCATTTTTCGACTTTGCTATTGTTGAGTACGAGTGTAGTTTCGCGGGGCAGATAGTCGGGCAGGTTATAGAAATAATCATCCGTAATTTTACTGCTTGAGCGCTCATAAACCAGCAGCCGGGCATGGTCGCGGGGATGAGCGGGCTCCTGGGCAATGAGTTTTTGCGGAAGACCAAAATCGAAATCGGATAGAGTAAAATTCTTTTTAGCCACAGATTGCAAGGTTGAAACAGATTAGTTTTTGCCGCGGATTTACGCGGATTGGGCGGATCAATTCCTCGCCCGATTGATAACCTCCTAAAATAACCAAAGAAATAAAATAAATGCAGCATAATTTAACTGGAAAAAGCTCGTATTAAATCCGTTCTAATCTGCGCAAATTCGCGGCTATTCAAAAGACAGTTCAAGTTGCTTAAAATGCCCTTTCTCATTCAAATTAAGGTTTGACAGGGTGATGCCCAGCAGCCTCACTTTTCGCTCCCCAACCTGTGTTTGCTCGAGGAGAAGCTTCGCTGTTTCGGCGATATCAGCCCCATCATTAATGTACTGGTTAAAAGAAATGCTGCGCGTCAGGGTTTCAAAATCATCATACCGCACTTTTAGGGTGATCGTTTTTCCCGCCGCATCCCGCTTCGCCAGGCTCGCCGATACTTTCGCCGACAGCTCGGTTAGAAAATTGTGAATCCAGTGCAGATCATCAACATCTTCGGCAAAGGTTTGCTCCTTGCCGATTGATTTTCGAATCCGGTGTGCTTTCACCTCGCGCCGGTCATCACCCCGCACAATTCGGTAGTAATAGCGTCCTGTTTTTCCGAATTTTTCTACCAGATCGATTTCTGACCACTGCTTTAAGTCTTTGCCTGTGTGAATATCGAGTGATTTCATTTTGGCCTCCGTCGCCCGCCCGATACCGTAAAATTCACCGATTTCCAGTTTCTCCAGAAATTCGGCGGCATCTTCGGGCAGAATGATGGAAAGGCCGTCCGGCTTGTCCAGGTCGGAAGCTACTTTTGCGAGAAACTTATTATGGGCTACACCGGCAGAAGCCGTTAGTCCCGTTTTTTCTTTGATGAGTCGTTTAATTTTTTGAGCAATGAGCGTAGCAGACGGCAGGTTGATGTGGTTTTCGGTTACATCAAGATAGGCTTCATCGAGTGAAAGCGGTTCCACCAGATCGGTGAACCGGAAAAAGATTTCACGAATTTGATTTGATACTTGCCGGTACACTTCAAAACGCGGCTTCACAAAAATAACATGGGGACACAGCCGCACGGCCCGGGATGAAGGCATCGCGGAATGAACACCAAATTTTCGCACCTCATAACTGGCTGCCGCAACCACGCCGCGTCCGTTTGGCGAGCCGCCCACCACCAGCGGTTTGCCCCGGTACTCGGGAAAATCGCGTTGCTCAACCGAGGCAAAAAACGCATCCATATCAACATGGATAATTTTGCGAATAGGAGTTTGATTCATCATTCAGCTACTGGTAAAAAACCTTTTATTCCTTCCAAAGGAATTCCTGTCGAAGAATCTCAAATATAATAAAGGCAACTGCTTTAAATTAAAGGAAAAGCTGCATCAATGTTTGAGATCCCTCACAGACGTGCGGGATGACAGCGCAAAATAAACAACTTTTATCAAATAGACGCCCTTCAAAAAAAAGGTACTAAAGTGTAGTAAAAAACGTTATTTTTGCGTGAGAGAAACTCTAATTAAAAACGAATAATTAACGAATGGAAACTATAAACGGAGCTACAATTTTCTGGCTCATCACTTTAGGAATGATCGCCGGCG
>DASSAY010000227.1:0-6925 GCA_035699185.1 Balneolaceae bacterium
TTTATGTGCCCATTGCTCTGGGCGTTGCGCATCAGGCCGTGGCCATGCTCCTGTGGTTCGCCTGGCTGACCTTTTATCACGATTTAAAAAATTACGTTTCCTACAATCATAAAATCACCCTAAACAACAACCGTTATGAATTCTTTAGAAAATCAAAGTATCGGACAAATCGTAGCCGAAGATTACCGAACAGCACAGATCTTCCATAATCATAAGCTTGATTTTTGCTGCGGCGGCACCAAAACTGTAGCTGAAGCATGTGAACAAAACGAAATCAATCCTCAGGAAGTGCTGAAAGAGTTAACAGCGCTTGGAAATGACGGGACTCAGGAAGACAACTATAACACCTGGTCGCTTGATTTCCTTACCGACTACATCATCAACAATCATCACCAATTTACCCGCAGCAAGTTGCCGGAAATTGGATTTTACGCCAAAAAAGTAGCAAAAGTACATGGCGGGCGGCACCCAGAGCTTATTAAAATTCACCAAGAGTTTGAAAAATTGTCGGCCGAAATGATGGAGCATATGGATAAGGAAGAAAAAATACTCTTCCCGTATATTAAAAAATTGGTATCGGGAGGCATTAGCGAGGCGGATAAATTCAAAGTGGGTTCAGCATCAGATCCTATCGAAATGATGGAACATGAGCATGACGAAGCAGGTGCTTCGCTGGCTAAAATCCGCGAACTTAGCAATGATTTTACCCTGCCCGAAGATGCCTGTTCCACTTATACCATCCTCTTCCAAAATCTTGAAGCTTTTGAGAAGGATATGCACAAACACGTTCACCTCGAAAATAATATCCTGTTCCCGAAATCCCTGCAACTCGAAAGGCGCACGAATTAATCCTTTGGTTCAAGAATGGCCCTTCCATTCTTGAACCACTTTCCTACCCTTTAATTAATATTATTCTGGCATTCTCTATGTTTAACTCACCCCATACTTTTTCTATACCCGTAATGGGTACCGGACATTCCATTGATTCGCCCATCCGCGTTGCCCGCTTTGGCATCAATTCTGTTATTTCTATTGTTGATGATCTGCTGGTTGAACGGATTCGAAAACACTACTGCCAAAAATTCGGGCTGCCTTATAAAAATATCGCCCGCAATGCCGAAGACGGCCGGGCCAGGCGGATAACAGCCTATCTCAATACCGTTCAAAAAATTGTTGAGGAACAGTTCGAGATTGTCAGAACACAGCCTTTTTTTGAGAAAAACGACAAGGCAAAATATTTTGAGCTGCTGCCCGACGGCAGTGTGTTAAAAGAAAAGTATGAACAGTTGCTAAATACCGCAAGCGGTGCCTTTCGATATCATCTGGAGAATAGACTTACGCACCTTATGCAAGCCGGCTCGATTGATGTGAATATCATGGCAAAGGTTGACAAGACGAAGTTTGGGAAAAACGGCAGCCCGATGAGCAACGAATTCAGTGATGCCAGCTCGGCGTTAAGGGGTTACGCATTAAGTGATCTTTCTTCCAGCCTGGTACTCTCAGCCGGTTTTAATCCTCGTCTGTATAATTACATAAGTGAATTTAAAGATTTTTACCGCGATGCGGCTGGAGAAATCAAGAAGAAGATTATTCTTAAAGTCAGTGATTTTAGATCAGCCTTAATCCAGGGTAAATATTTAGCGAAGAAGGGATTAGAAGTCTTTGAATATCGTATTGAATCGGGTTTGAACTGCGGAGGCCATGCCTTTGCCTCTGACGGTTACCTGCTGCCAAGCCTGTTGAAGGAGTTTCGGGAGAAAAGGGAGCTGCTAACATCAGCCATCCAGCCGCTGATTGAAAAGTTTTATGAAGAACAGGGTGATGGCTTTTCACCCGAATGGAAGGCAGACGAGCCGCGAATTACGGTACAGGGCGGCATTGGCACCAACGGCGAAGCCCGGAGATTGCTTGAAGATTTCGGGATGGATGCCACCGGCTGGGGCAGCCCTTTTCTGCTGGTTCCCGAAGCGACGACGGTGGATAAACCAACAAGGGAGCTTTTGGAAAATGCAAAAGAGGAAGATCTGTATCTGAGCGGTGTTTCACCCCTGGGAGTACCGTTTAACAATGTGCGAAATACCGGTTCACACAAATGGCACCAAGAACGAATTGAAAAAGGAAAGCCCGGATCACCATGCCCCAAGGGATTTTTGGAGGCGAACACAGAATTTACCGAGCAGCCTATTTGTACAGCCTCAAGCCAGTACCAGTTGTTGAAACTGGATCAAATCAACCAAAAAAATATTGCTGAAGCTGAAAAGGAATTGATGCGTGAAAAGGTGCTTGGAAAGGCTTGTTTGTGTGATCACCTCGGGAATGGAGCTCTAATTGCTCTGGGCATTCTGGAAGAACGCCGCGCTCCGCAGGCCATCTGTCCCGGACCAAATATCGCCTGGTTCGACCGGGAATACAGCCTTCGGGAAATGATTGATCACATCTACGGGCGGGGTGAATCACTCATTCCTCCCGAACGTCCCCACATGTTTGCCAAAGAGATCGTGCTGTATGTGGATTACTTTGAGCGCCTGGCGGAGCAAAGCCAGGGAGCGGCAAAAGATCAAAAGAAACTCAAAGCATTTAAGAAAAACCTGGAAAATGGCATGAGTTATTGTCTTGAAATAGCTCTTGGACCTGCCTACAGGGATGAGAATTTAAGTTCCATCCCTCCAGTCGTGGAAGAGCAGCGGCAGCGCTTGAAGGAAATATTTAGCCAACTTGAAGTACAACTTCCAACAGCTTGAACAGGAACAATGACTGTATAACCGTTGCTTCGACAGAAGCTTTTGGAAACCCTTTTAAGTTATATGCCTTGATGCTATGTCTGATAGTCAATCTCAAATAACAAATTCGTGCCCACCCCTGCTTTCTGCTTTGCCAGGCAAACAGTTAGAGGATGCTCATCCCGATGAAATATTAAAATGGGGTTTTGAAACAATCTTGGGCAGGAGGCTAAGGATTTTTATTACCTGCCACAGGTTATCCTTAGGAAGCCGAAAACGAAGCAATTGATACACGAGAGAAATATAATGAAATAAAAGATCAAAATAGCTAAGCATTGTTCTTTTAGAAAAATGGAGCTTTAAAAATAAAATCATGGCAACAACACAAGAAAAACCTACACTTAATTTCTTAAAAACAGGTAATGAATTCAAAACCTTTGCCGTAACGGGAAAAGCAGGCATGGAAATGCCAAAGCATATTAGTACCAAAGAAGCAGTGGTCGTTGTCCGAAAAGGTAATGCCACACTGAAAATAGGTGAGAAAGAACATAAACTGGCAACGGGAGATGTGTTTATTATCCCGGGAAGAAAAGTACACTCTCTGTCTCTGCACAGTGATTTTAAAGCCCTTGTTATCATGGCTTTAGAATCAGAAATCTTGTTTAAGTGAAAACATATAAATTCGGTTAGCGGCGGAGGTTTTATTTTAGTAGCGCTGAAATACCTGCCTTATAAGTATTGCTATGCGCTTGCACTATATCTTTAATATTGGCGGAATAGCCACCGCCCATACTAACCTGAACCGGTAATTGCCATTTTTTGCAAAACTGAAAAACCAACATATCTCTTTGACGGCAGTCTTCAATGCTGAGATTTAGTCTGCCTAACTTATCCGTTTCCAGTACATCCGCACCGGCCTGGTAAAATACAAAATCGGGGCGGGATCGCGTATACAATTCATTTAATTTTTTAGCAAGAACCTGCAAATACTCCGCTCCGCCGGTTTCATCGGGCAGGCCGACATCCCAATCAGACCGTTCCTTTTTAAAGGGGAAATTATTTTCTCCATGCATAGAAAAGGTAAAAACCCGGTCCTCATTTTTAAAAATATCTGCAGTACCGTTGCCTTGATGAACATCTAAGTCGATAATTAAAATTCGCTTAAGTCCTATTTGGTTCAGTAAATAGCCGGCTGCCACAGCCTGATCATTTAACAGACAAAAACCTTCACCCCAATTTGTACCTGCGTGGTGCGTGCCGCCGGCAATATTAAAACCAATACCCCTTTTAAGAGCTGCTTTGGCAGCCTTAACCGTTCCACAGGCAATAGTAAGTTCCCGATCCATCAAGGCTTCACTTAAGGGAAGGCCAATACGCCGTATTTCATCTTGTTCTAAAGAAAGGCTGAATAGCTTTTCTACATAATCGGCATCATGAATACCCTTAAGAAATTTTCGGTGAAGAGGTTCGGGAGTGAAAAAGTCGCTTTTTGTAATAACCCCTTCCAGCAATAATTTTTCAGGCAGCAATTCATATTTTAGCATCGGGAAGCGGTGTCCTTCGGGCAAGGGATGCTTAAATATGGGGTGCCGGGCGATAAATGGAGTTTGCTCTTGTCTCATTTTAATCCTGAAGGTGCTTACCTTGCCTTCATACCAATGTATTTTATGTGCCGCTTCCCATTTAAATGTTTTTGCTACAATCATTACTCATCTGTACCGTAAACCAGTTCTAAAAATTCATTCTTTGCCAGAGAACCGAAATAGTTTTCTATCTCAATGGGTTGCAGCAGTTTTTCCAGCTCCTTGCGATCATACCGGTTGCCAATTAAATGGTTTTCTAACGTTTCAACCGGCTCACGGCCAAAGAAGTCTCCATAGATTTTCAGATTTTCGATATGTCCCTTTTCAACCTGAATACGCAGATCGATTTCGCCAATGGGGAAACGTCGTGCTCTTTGAATGTTAAACTTAGGCGAACTTCCGTAATTCCAGTCCCAGGTGCTGTATTTTTCATCCTTTAATTGGTGAACGGCTTTCCACTCGGCCTCGGTGAGATGGTAGGTTTCAAACTCTTCCCGGTCTTCATACAGCCCCTTCAATACTCGTGAGCGAAAGGCATCAATCTCCATCGGTTCATCCAGAAATTCGCTGATATTGGCCACCCTGCTGCGCACGGATTTATGTCCCTTCGATTCAATCTTGCTCATCTTCACATTCAGCGCGTTGGCAACCTCACTCATTTCGCTGTTAAGGAGCAACGTGCCATGGCTGAACATTCTTTTACCGGTTGAAAACTGGGCATTTCCTGAAATCTTGCGGTCGTTCACCACGATGTCGTTTCGCCCTTTTAATTCAGCATCAACGCCCATCGAATTTAGCACCCGAATCACCGGTTTAGTGAACTTACGGAAATTATTGAGGCTTTTTGGGTCGTAATTGGTGATGAAGCTAAAATTCAAATTCCCCAAATCATGATATACGGCCCCGCCGCCTGAAATACGCCGCACAATGTGAATACCCTTTTCCTCTACATATTCATGATTAATTTCTTCAAGCGTATTTTGGTTGCGGCCAATAATAATGGAAGGTTCGTTGATATAAAAGAGCAAGTAATCCTGATCACTCCCGAAATTTCGTAATGCGTATTCCTCAAGGGCCAGGTTGATATGTGGATCAATAATGCCTTCGTTTTCTATAAAAATCATGATTTGTACCCCGATTAATTTTAATTACAATTAGAATATAGGATGGTTTTTTAAAGGTAAGATGAAGTAAATTCTTAAAGCACCTTGTTGAGTGATTAACTCATAGCTTTTTAAGTTCAAATTTCGATTGAATTAAAAATAGAAAGGTTTTATTTTAAGACAAAATAGTCCTAAAACTTATGCTGCTTTCAAAATCTTGTGAATACGGCCTGCGAGCCACTCTTTATCTCGCTTCTTTAGATGATGATACCTTTACATCCATACGTCAGATAAGTGATAAGCTGGATATTTCTTACCATTTTTTGACTAAGATTTTGCAACAGTTAACGGCCAAAGGTCTATTAGAATCTTTTAAAGGCCCAAATGGCGGGGTAAAACTGGCAAAGTCAGGCAAAAAAATTCAGCTTCTTGAAATTGTTGAAGCGATTGACGGCGGCGAACTTTTTACCGAGTGTGTCCTGGGCCTGCCGGGGTGTGGCATGAAAAAGCCGTGTGCTTTGCATGATAAATGGATGAACCGCAGAAACGGGATCAAAGACATGATGGAAAGCACTTCCCTATCCGAACTTTCGGAGCAAAGTATATCAAATTGTTTCCGCATTACTGCTGATAAAGGGCTGGAAGAGCTCTAAAAAATTTGTTCCTTTAAAAGATAAAATAGTCTTAATACTTAAGTAAATAATGATCATCTACAAAATAGCCGTTTTTATTCATGTGCTTTCAGCAATCTTCTGGATCGGCGGCATGTTGTTCACGGTAGCCGTTTTGGTACCGGTCAGCCGAAATAAGCTTTTAAAGGCTAAAAAAGGCGCTTTTTTCAGTCTCATCGGCAAAAAATTCAGCCGTATCAGTTGGGTTCTCTTTGCCGTGCTCATCGCCAGTGGGCTTACCGCCCTGGTCGCACGCGGATACCCCCTTTCCATATTAACCGAAGCCGGTTTTTGGCAGGCGGGATTCGGAGCCACCTTATTCATAAAACTTCACCTGTTTGCCTGTGTGTTGATTGTCAGCGGGCTTCACGACTTTTGGTTAGGACCCAAAGCGGCACAACTCATGGACGAACAGCCCGACAGTAAATCAACCGATCGCTTTAGAAAAGCATCGCGGTGGGCAGGCCGCTTAAATCTGCTGCTGGGGCTGGCTATCCTTTATTTTGCCATTTCATTATTACGAGGATGAACTTAAACAACAAAAAATGAACAACAGAAATCCAACCAAAACATCTTCACTCTTAACGGTTCAGCGCCCTCTTACCGTCGAAAAAGCTAAAGCGGGAGAACGCATTGACGCTTCCGGCGAATCAACCTGGCTTATTTTCTGGTATATAGCCTGTGCCGCCTTTTGGCTGGCTTTTGGAACCCTCGTAGGCGAATATTTGGGGCTGAAGTTCGCCTGGCCGGAACTGGACTCTGTTTCATGGCTTTCGTTCGGCAGGCTGCGTCCCGTTCATACTAATTCCGTCTTTTGGGGATTTGCATCCTCGGGAATGATTGGCCTC
>DASSAY010000228.1:0-6935 GCA_035699185.1 Balneolaceae bacterium
TAATACGATACAGATTCATAGCGTCGGCTTTCCGCGTAATTCATTCTATGTTTATGAGCAGGTGTATGATGAAAATGGAAATCCCATTGAAGGGCTATATGTAGACAGAAATGACGACGGCATCATAAATGCGAGCGACAAATACCGTTACAAAGATCCTGCTCCTGATTTCACCTTGGGGATCTCATCCCGTTTTGAATACAGAAACTGGGATGCTTCATTCTCGGCCCGGGCAAAAATCGGGAACTATGTGTACAACAACGTGGCCTCCGACAATGCCTACTTTGGGGATTTGTTGTATTCCCAATTTACAAGAAATGCACTCACGTCTATTATTGAAACCAGCTTCTACAATGCGCAATACCATACCGATTACTATATAGAAAATGCGTCATTTTTTAGAATGGACAATATCACAATCGGATATACTTTCAATAATTTTTTGGAAAGAGCCAAATCCATAAGAGTTTCGGCTACCGTTCAAAATGTTTTTGTGATCACCGAATACAGCGGACTTGATCCCGAAGTATTTGGAGGCATAGATAACAATATTTATCCACGGCCTCGAACCTTCGTGCTTGGACTAAGTCTCAACTTCTAATTGAAATTATTTAAAAATCCAACCATTATGTTTAATAAGAAAAACAGGATAGTAGCAGTAGCACTGCTTGTTGTTGTGGCAGCTCTTATCACCTCGTGTGTTGAAAGCTTAAATACCGAGCCCCTTGATAAGGATATCATCACTTCGGTCTCTGTGTACGAAACGCCCGAAGATTTTCGACAGGTACTGGCAAAATTATATGCCGGTTTCGCGGCTACCGGTCAGCGCGGCCCCGCCGGTGATGCTGATATTAAAGGCATTGATGAAGGCTTTTCGAGCTATATTCGTCAATATTTTACCGCGCAGGTTATCCCAACCGATGAAGCGGTCATCGCATGGAGTGATCCTGGACTGCCCGCCTTTAACTTTCAGGAATGGGGCGCATCCAACGATTTTGTGATGGGTATGTACAGCCGCATTTTTTATGAAATCGCGATGACGAATGAATTCATTCGTGCCGCCGAAGGAAAGGATAATCCAGTCATTCAGGAATATGCCGCGGAGGCACGTTTTCTTCGGGCCCTCAGTTACTGGCATGCGCTCGATTTATATGGAGGCGGCGTTCCTTTTGTTACCGAAGAAGATGGCGTTGGCGCTTACTTGCCTAAGCCCGTTGGCAGTGATTCATTATTTGCCTATATCGAAAGCGAACTGAAAGCGATTGCTCCCCTACTACCCGCTCCACAGCAAAATGAATACGGAAGAGCTGACCGGGCCGCTGCCTGGACGTTGCTCACCAAACTTTATTTAAATGCTGACGTGTATCTGGAAGGAAATAATCCACATTACACCGAAGCCATCACTTATGCCAAAAAAGTAATTGATCAGGGCGGATATACTTTAGAAAACAACTACCAGGATCTTTTCCTCGCCGATAACCACACCGCCAATGGTGTCATTTTTGCAATTAATTTTGACGGCACCCATACAAAAACTTATGGCGGCACCAATTTTATTATCCACGCCGCCATAGGCGGAAGCATGGATGCTAATAATTTTGGTGTTGACGGTGGCTGGGCAGGCCTAAGAGTAACACCCGAATTTGTTGCTAAATTTGACCTTGCCAATGACTCAAGAGCCCTTTTTTACACAAACGGCCAAACTCTCGAAATCGCCGATGTGCATGAATTCACCAATGGCTACGCGGTTACCAAGTGGAAAAATATAACCTCAACCGGCCAGCTCGGCTCCGTTCCTGCATTCGCCGACACCGATTTCCCTATGTTCCGTCTGGCTGATGTCTACCTTATGTATGCTGAAGCTATACTTAGAGACGGCCAGGGCGGCAGCAAAGCCGAAGCCCTTCAACTCGTCAACGAGATACGGGAACGAGCTTACGGCAATACTTCCGGCAATATTACCATGAGTGAATTAACACTTGATTTCATTCTCGATGAACGGGCTCGCGAACTTTACTGGGAGGGTCATCGCCGCACAGACCTTATCCGCTATGGATTGTTTACATCCGGCGATTACCCCTGGGCATGGAAAGGAGGGACCCAGGAAGGTACGGGTACAGCCTCTTATTACCGCCTCTACCCTATCCCGGCGTCAGATATTAATGCCAACCCTAATCTGACTCAAAATGAGGGCTATTAATAACATGAATTTCAAACCCAAAAAGATTATGAAAAAAGTAAGCACATTATTTTTGGCGATGATCAGCATCTTTGCTTTCTCGTCCTGTGATAATGCAGAACTCGGACCCGTGATGAGCACCACACCCGGCTTGCCTTCCATCACTTCACCCCAACCAGGAGAAAGTTATATACTGACCGAAGAAGCAGCCGAAGACACCTTATTAACCATAGAATGGACTGAACCTGATTATGGTTTTCCTACGGCAACTAATTTTATAGTAGAAATGGGTAAAACGGACGCCGATTTTGCCGAACCTATAAAAATTGGCACCACAACCGAAACCTCATACTCAGTTACTGTAGCTGGAATGAATAACAGATTGCTGGCAGCCGGCTATCCTTTTGGTCAGCAGGCCACGCTTGAGTTCAGGGTCGTTGCTTCCATTAATGATTCGCTAAGCGCCAATGTTTCTGAAGCTATTCCACTGACTTTCACCCCTTACGAAGTGATCATTGTCTATCCCGAAATTTATGTACCTGGTGGATATCAGGCTGCAAGCGGTTACACCACGAACTGGGAACCAGCCGTTGCACCTGCCCTTACATCAGCCAACAGCGATGGAAAATATGAGGGATATGTGTATTTCAATGATCCGAATAGCTTTTTCAAATTTACGGATGAACGCAACTGGACCGATGGAGACTGGGGTGATAACGGGGCTGATGGAATCTTAGATCCTGGTGGAGCAAATATTGAAATGATTAATGCTGGTTATTATAAAATCAATGTTGATTTGAATGCTTTGACTTACTCTGTTCTTAACACAACCTGGGGAGTTATTGGGGATGCCACTGCTAATGGCTGGGATTCTGATCAAGACATGACTTATGATCCTGCTGCCAAAGTATGGACCATTACCACTGATTTAGCAGGCGGCAAATATATAAAATTCCGTGCTAATGATGCCTGGAACGTGGAATATGGTGACGATGAAGGCAACGGCAATTTAGATTTCAAAGGATCGAATATTTTGGTTGAAGAGACAGGTAATTATACGGTTACCCTTAATCTCAGTGAATATCCCTACACTTATACACTCACAAAAAATTAAGAGTTAAACTTTAAATTCTAAAAGCCCGCTTGTACTAACAAGCGGGCTTTTTATTGATTTATCTGTATTCCCTACCTTTTTTATGAAAAAGTTGCTACTAATACTTACAGCTTTTCTAAGTTTTCAGCCTTTTGTCCAGGCCCAAGTTATAAGAACCGAACCGGCCTTCCCTACTGCTGATAAACCGGTTACCATATTCTTCGATGCCACGGAAGGCACAAAAGGGCTCATGAATTTTACGGGTGATGTCTATGCTCATACCGGAGTACTTACTGAAAACAGCGCTAATAGCAAGGACTGGAAATATGTGGTGGCCGACTGGGGAGAAAACATCCCCAAAATTAAAATGGAGCGAGTGGCAAGTAATCTTTACAAGCTGGACATCACTCCCGGTATTCGCGAATATTACGGAGTGCCGGCAGGCGAGAAGATCACCCACTTAGCTTTTGTATTCCGAAACCAAGATGGTTCAAAAGAAGCAAAAGCTGATGGTGGGGCTGATATTTTCGCTAAGGTTTATGAAAGTACATTCAATGTTAAACTTTTGCAGCCCGGGCACGACTTAGTCTTTCGCGAACAAAATGAATCGCTTTTCATTGTAGGTATCGGGGCAAGCAAAAATCCATCAAATATTGATTTATCACTGCTTATCAATGGTGCACAAGTAAATAAAGTAAATAACGACACGCTCAAATATACTTATAACACCACAGCAACCGGTAAATTCGAAATCACTCTGATTGGTACCGACGGTACAGAAAATGATACCCTTTCTAAAAAACTGATGGTTTATCCTGAATCTGTGGATGAAGACCGTCCCCCGAGTTTGAAAGACGGCATCACCCTTGTAGATGAGTCAACCGTTCGGTTATCACTCTTTGCCCCTTATAAAGAATTTGTTTATCTCATCGGCGATTTCACCAATTGGCAGGTGCAGCCGCAATATTTCATGCATCGCGATTCGGTCAATGCCGACAGTACTTATTACTGGATTGAACTCAATGGATTAACGCCGGGCAAGGAATATGCTTTTCAGTATTTGGTGGATGGTGAAATCCGTGTAGCTGATCCCTATTCCCAGAAAATACTTGACCCAAACAACGATCAATATATTCCCGAATCGATTTATCCGAATCTTAAACCCTATCCAAAGGGTAAAACAGAATTTATCGCAGGAGTGCTTCAGCCCGGTAAGGTGCAATTCAACTGGCAGGCTTCGAACTATGATCGTCCTGATAAAGAAAAGTTGATCATTTACGAACTGCTGATCCGGGATTTTGTGGAAGATCATGATTTCGAAACCCTCATTGATACACTGGATTACCTCGACCGGCTCGGGGTGAACGCTATCGAGCTGATGCCCGTCATGGAGTTCAATGCCAACAGCAGCTGGGGCTACAATCCAACCTTTCTTTTCGCCGTTGACAAATATTATGGCCCGGCTAAAGACCTCAAGAAATTTATTGATGAATGCCATTTCCGCGGTATCGCTGTGATCTTAGATATGGTTCTCAATCATGCATGGGGCCCTTCTCCCCTTGTGCGGCTGTGGAATGACGGGGATTACGGAAAGCCGACTTTGGAAAATCCGTATTTAAACAGAGAATCCAAACACGATTTTAATGTGGGCTACGATTTCAATCATGAAAGCCAGGCAACCCAGTACCTCGTAGATCGAGTGACTAAATACTGGCTGAACGAATTTCATTTCGACGGTTTTCGCTTTGATCTTTCCAAAGGCTTCACCCAAAAAAATACCCTGGGTGATGCCGGTGCCTGGGGAGAGTATGATCCTTCGCGGATAAAGCTGCTGAAACGAATGGCTGATGCTATTTGGGCAGTGGATGATTCAGCCTATGTAATTCTCGAACACTTTGCTGTAAACCAGGAGGAGCAAGAGTTATCGAATTACGGAATGATGCTCTGGGGCAATTTCAATTACAATTATAACGAAGCCACAATGGGCTATCATGAGAACGGGAAAAGTGATTTTTCGTGGATTTACTATAAAAATCGTGGATGGAACAATCCTCATGTTGTGGGTTATATGGAGAGTCATGACGAACAGCGATTGATGTATAAAAACCTGCGATACGGCAACAGCAATCCGGACGGAAGTTATGATATAACCAAGCTTTCGACAGCCCTGAATAGAATGAAATTAGCCGCCGCTTTTTTCTTTGCCATTCCCGGCCCTAAAATGATCTGGCAATTCGGCGAACTGGGTTATGATGTGGATATTAACGAAAACGGACGTACGGGTGAAAAGCCTCTAAAATGGAGTTATTATTCTGATCCTGCACGTAAAAAACTATATAAAACCTACAAAGCTTTGATACGGCTGCGGAAAGCTCACCCCGCTTTTACATCTGAAAAATCCGTTTTGACTTTAAATTTGGATAAGGCCGTTAAACGAATCACGATTGATCATCCTAAAATGGATGTTTCGATTGTCGGCAATTTTGGCGTTGAGACGAAAGAAATTCAGCCTTCCTTTTCACAATCAGGAAAATGGTATACTTTCTTTTCCGGCGATTCTCTTAATGTTTCCGATATGGATACAACTGTCGCTTTAAAAGCCGGAGAATTTCGTATTTATACAACAAAAAAGTTTAAAAAGCCGGATGACAGTATTTTAGGCGGAACTAATGATCAACAGGATGAAGAAGTAGCCGGATTTAAACTTTTCCAGAATTATCCGAATCCGTTTAACCCATCCACCAGGATTCCGTATAATTTACCGGAAGGTGTGGAAAGTGCCACATTTACGGTTTATGATATATTGGGACGGCTGGTAAAAAAACGGGAAATCTCCGGCGATCAGTCCTACATCCAATTTGATGCTTCCGGATTATCCAGTGGCGTTTATATCTATCGTTTACAGGCGGGTGATCATATTTCAATCCGCAAAATGATGCTTATAAAATGAGTTCCCAAGCTATTCCATATAGTAACACTAAGAAGCACTAATAACCAAAGATGATTACAGAATATTTCATGAAGTTAATGCGAGTTTTTTGCTCCGCCCTGCTATTTACTTTCATTTTTTCTTTTAGCGCAAATGCCCAGAATTATAAGCTGAAGCGTGTTGAGCCCCTCCACTGGTGGACGAATATGCACAATCCGGAGCTCCAGATCATGATGTACGGGCAAGACATCGGCGATCTGACACCTGAAATTAATTACAAAGGGGTGGATACTCAGCGGGTGGAGCGTGTGGGAAATAACAACTACCTGTTCATTTATTTAAAAATTTCAGAGAAGGCAGAAGCAGGAAATTTTGATATTTCACTCTTAAAAAACGGGCAAGAGAAAATCGTTTATTCCTATGAACTCAAGGAAAGGGAATCCGGCTCTGCCATGCGCCAAGGCTTTAATAATTCTGATGTTATTTACCTCATCACCCCCGACCGTTTTGCCAACGGAAATTACGAAAACGACGAAATAAAAGGTTATGCCGACAAACACAACCGGCAGGACGATTTCGGGCGTCACGGCGGGGATATTCGTGGGATTATCAACCATCTTGATTATATCGAAGAAATGGGCTTTACGGCTATCTGGCTGAATCCCGTGCTGGAAAATGAGATGCCCGAAGGGTCCTATCATGGCTATGCTACCACTGATTATTATAAAGTGGAT